>CAYMGO010000059.1:6748-13060 GCA_964390015.1 uncultured Anaerolinea sp.
CAATCCTCCCCTTTCCATTAATACTGTTTGATAAAACTCATCCGCTCAGACAAAGACCTGGCAATCGCCATTACTTCGTTTGCCATATCTGGTACCCGTTCCATTGTGACCCTGGCAGCTGGTCCGGAGATGCCAAGAGCGCCGATGACCTTGCCTCGAAAATCCATCACGGGCGCGGCAATGCAGCGCACATCAGGTGTGAACTCTTCGTCATCCAGGGCAAAACCCACGTCCCTGGTTTTGTTCATTTCTTCAGCCAGGTGTTCGGGGTCCACAATCGTATTTCTGGTGAAACCTTCAAGTTCCAATGGTATTTCTTCAGACGCGTGCCAGGCCAGCAATACTTTGCCGAGCGCTGTGCTGTGCAGCGGGGCTGTGAATCCAACCTCGGTGTTAACTCGTAAAGTATGCGGAGACTCAACCTGGTCTATGTACAGCACCTTACCTTGTGAATAAACCCCCAGGTGGGCGCACTCCCCCGTTACCTCAACCAGCTGAAGCAGGAACGGTTTGGCCGTTTCTCGCAGAGGCATTCTTGCCAGCAGGCTGCGGCTCAGTTGCATCACAGCCGGACCAAGCTGGTACTGCCGACTGACGGAGTCCTTTTCAGCAAATCCATAATTTGCCAATGTCTGGAGTAATAAAGATGCGCTGCCTTTGTCAATCTGGAGCGCATTTGAGACTGTCGTAACACTAACTGCTTCCCTCGTCTCAGCTAGAATGATTAGAGCTTTGAGCCCGCGGGCTAACGATTGTATTTCTCTCAAAACATACCTCGTTGTTGGATATTATACAACTATGTTGTATTATTTTACGATTATTGTAGCACAAAGTTAAAATATCGAAACAATCTAATGACCTTCCGGGTTCCGAATGGTGACACTGCTTAACACGAAGGGTCGGCGATGGCAAGAAGACCCCGGGTCTCACTCACTTCCAAATTTCCATGGCGAAGATGGTAAGGCTATTGACCATTGATCCGGTAAACATAAATCCCGTGCAACCTGGTGGCAATGAAGAGCAGGTCACCTTCGATGTCACTAGCCCAGGCTTCCAACGCTTCGGTCGCATACCCGATAAATTCCGGCGCGTCAGGCTGGGTAATATCCAATAACTGGTTGCCGTTCACCACCAGGAATGGATTTTCAGCGTAAAGCTGGAATGCATAAGTGAAAAACGAGTTATCTATCGCCAACTCAACCGGATCCCGCGGATTGGTAATATCATAGCGCTTCATCCCGTTCATACCGGTGCTCAGATAGAGATCTTTTCCTGTTACCAACAAACCCGATGGGCTCATCATCTGAAGTTCCGGGATGGGAATGGATTTAACCACAATTGGTTTCGCACCATTACCAATATCCAAAATCCGCAGTGAGAATGGTTCCGCCTGGTCAGGATCCATCTCGCCATCAAGCGCATAAAGGGTGGAACCGTTAAATGCCAGCGACCATCTGCCATTGGGTAAATCAACAAAGTTAACCACCTCGAGCTCATCAGGCCTGGAAATATCCACCACCCATATTCCTTTACCAGGATAAAACGCGTCCTTTCCGCCCCATCCGGAGAGATATGCGTAATTATCCTTTATCACCATATCATGCGCACCATCCGAAGCAGCCTCATCAAACAAGGCGCTGACCTGCGCCGCCTTAGTGTGATCCTTGATATCATAAGCATGCAGCGGATAGTTGGCATCGGCAATCAACGCATAACTGCCCACAAGTTCCAGCGCAGTAGGAACCTGAAGGTATAGATTCTTGCGTTCATCATCGTAGAATACTTCCCTCGGATCCGTCTCTTCTGAAACATCCACCACCCTGAAACCGCCGAAACGACTGACCACGTATGCGAAGCCTTCGCTAACTCTGATGTCTGTCAACCAATCCGGTACAGGGGTCATGTAACTTCCCAACAAACGCGGGTTCGCAAAATCACGCACATCAACAATGGTCAGACCATTTTTTTGGTCAGGAATGTAAAGCCGGCCATCAGCCGCCGCGTACATCCCCCTTTCAGGCAATTCATTTACCGCAAATTCCAGTCCACCGACACTCGTGGGTAGCAAACCAACGCGCAGTGGTTGGAGAGGTTTAGAGATATCATAGATCATCAAGCCGGGTTCAGCATCAGCCAGAAGATAAGCATAATCACCCTGAATAACGATCCCGCTGGTGAAGTACGGTGAATCACCAGCCAGAAAAACCGGTCTGGCAGGATCAGCCAGGTTCAGCAGCGCCAACCCATAATTCTGCACCGCCAGGCACAGGATTTCACCGCACCCCTGCACCGCAGCGATCATCCGGGTATAGTCGCCAGGGATCTGATTAACATCAAAGGTGCCGATCTGACGCGGATTTGCCGGGTCAGATACCAGCGCGATCGTGAGCCCTCCACCGTTGATATCAGCCAGGTAGGCGTGGTCCCCAACAACCGCTATCGAGATGTAACTGCCAGAAACAACACCATCGCTCATAATATTCGGATCAGCAGGATTGGTCACATCCACAATGAACAAACCGCCAGGATTGCAGGCAATGTAGGCGGTCTTACCGACCAGTTCGATCGACCCGCAGCCAGGATTATCCGGTTCAGCTGATCCAAGCCTGGTCAATTGATCCGGCTGCTGGTAATCAAAGATGTTGATTCCGCCGTAACGCGTTGTCACATAGACGTAACGGTCATCCACATCAATCCCGAGCACAATACCCGGCAGAACATCACTCTGGGTGATGAACTGAGGGTTAGAAGGATTAGCGACATCCAGCACCACCAGCCGCGGACCCTGCCCCAGGAAGGCATAATTTCCCCGCACTGCCACTGCTGCCGCGCTTCCTCCGTACTGCCCGACCAGTTCAAGACCGTCATTTCCCTGAGGAGCTAACGGGGTTTCCGCGAATTCATCACCATCTCCGGATTTCACCACCGCTTCGGTTGGCTCCCCAGGTTCATCCCCCAGTGTTACCCCGATCTGGGTTGACATTGCCTGAATGGTTCCCTCCAGTTCTTCTATCTTCTCTCCGGAACTTAGCAGACTACAACCGATTAAGAGTATAGAAATACCAACAAGTAGCGATGAATGAATCAACCTGTGAGTTTTCATGTTTGTCCTCGTTTTCTAAGGAACCCGGCTGATAAATACAAAATCAGTATACAGCGAAATTCCCGCTGTTTTGCATGGGAATTCATTGAAAATTTAACAGGCTGCGAATATCGAGGCGTTATTACAGACTCGCACTCAGGGTTTTATCGTCCACCGCCACGTATAAAATATCACTTCCGCACCTCCAAGGAATAAAACATCATCCACTTCATGCTCGGCCGTGAATTCTGACATGGAAAAGTCATAATCCGGCAGCCGCCTGATATCAATACAATAGGTATGGTTGTAGTGAGACGCAAGTAACGGCTCAATGGCATTCGTAAACGAATCCCCGATGATCAGCAGATTGCGCTCTGCTCCATTTTGTGAGATGTACTCCAGGTATCCCACATCATCCACGCCGTAGTAATCAACATAATGGTCGGTATAGAAATCTTCACCGTATTCACCGTTGAAGTATTCCTCTTTGCGACCATAATCCAGTTCGTTACCTGAACTATCATACACTTTGTAAGGAGGAAGATCATAAACCCCGACCTTGAATGGCTCTGGTGCAGCCTCATAACCAAGCTCCCGCGCCCAGGTGCCGACAAACTCGATATCTTCAAAAGTGTGTATCCTGGTCGGTTTGTTCATTGAGGATATGTCACGATAATTCTTGGCCAGCATTTTATAGATTCTTTCATAACCTGTCATCACTCCCAGAACATTCCAATGGTGGTCTGTGCGGTAATAATAGTCTATTTGGTCTTTGAAGCTGGTGAGGGGTAATATTTCCAACTTCAATTCAGCCGGCTTGTTGGCTACAAAGTACTCCAGCGCTTTGCCAGCGTCTACATCCGGATATTCTTTATTCATGGGATTGTGTTCCGAGTACTGGATCAATTCAAGGTAAAAAGCGTAGAAGTTCAGATCCGGGAATAGATCAATGATCATTTCATACTGTGCGATCTTATTATCCAAGTCCTCCTGTTCTTTGGATCTGAAACGACGCGGCTCGGGAAAGATAACTCCGGTTACATCTGTAACGTAAACATCTGTACTACCAAGTTTACCTATCTTTGTTACTGTTTCCGTAAACTCATATGTGGGATCGGAATTGTCCGTTGAACTAATATCCTCACTGCATCCCACTCCTAATGTTAGAAATAATAAAGCAATAAATAATTGAATCATAGGTTTTTTTATCATCATGCACCTCGATGGCATCGCCCAACTTAACTTTTAATTACCACTATTGGATTTCCGATTAGAAATTACATAAACAACTACTTATTATTACGAAGCATTGTCAAAAAAATGTTATCAACCATGTGATCGAATCAGATTATTTACTCAATGCCGTTACTGATCATGTCCTGGATAAAAGTAGTCGCCTCTGGTTTCGGCACCTTGATGTGCCGGCCATAATTGGTAACCATGGGTGTGTAGAGGTCATAAGGAACGTCCACGAAAACCAATGAATCCCGGTTGATTTCGCGGATAAAACAGGTAAACATATACACATCCTGCAAGCGGAAATCAGTGGTCACTGATTTATCCTGGATAAACTTAAGCCCCAGAACTGGAAGCCTCACCAGAAATTCTGGTTTTGAGAGTTTTTCGTAAAGTCCCTTGAGAATTGCTGATTGGCGCTGGATTCGGTAGGCGTCAAGGTCAGCCGTTCGCTGCCTGACAAACAGGAGGGCAGATTTACCATCAAAATGATGGCGCCCGGCACTCGCATAGGCTCCTATCGGTTCATCGAGGTAGATATCGACGCCGCCGATCTGATCAACAAGGTCCTCAAAATTGCTGAAGTGTGCCACAACATAGCGGTCAAAAGTAAGTCCATAATTTTGATACATAGTTTCAGAGAACTTCACCACACCCTGCCCACGGCCATTAAAGTATTCTCCGTAACCATACGCCGCGTTGATGCGAAATTGAGTGATGTTGTGTTCTTCCAGTCCGGGGATGGGGACCCAGAAATCGCGCGGGATCGACAAGACCAGGATCTGGCGTTTTACGAAATCCACCCGTACCACTCTGATCATATCCGCCTGCTCAACTTCGTCAATCCCCAATGCCAAGATGACCATCGGTTCCGTCTGCCCACAAACCGGGGCATTACTCTCAGGCACAACAGGAGTGATCTCCTGTGCAGGTACGGTTTCGCTAACTATTGGGGAAGCTGGAATTGTGGCACTGGTAGGCTGTGGAGTGAATGTTGGTAAAAGCTCAGAGGTGAATTGCGGGAGTTTCCTGCCCAGCAAGGGACTGGTCCACAGCAGGTAACCGCATACAACTAAGAGCACTAACGCCAGCAAAAGCCATAACAGGCGTCGTCGACCTTTCCTGACCGGGGTGGGATTGCTCTCTGGTATTTGGTTTTCTTTCCCGTTATCGCTCATTTACCTGCCCGGGCGATGATCTGGTTGAACCCTGCATCGATTAGTGAAAATATCTCTTCCGCAATTTCCTGCGGCTCTTCATCCGCTGTGGTCACAGGGTCAGGAATGTCGTAACTCTGACCAGTTGTGATCTCGGAAAAAAGAAAAGTCTTGTTCCTTGCCTGGGTAAACTCAAGCGTGATGGCTTCGCGCTGACCATCCGTCATCGCCAGGATCAGATCCGCTTCGTTCACGAGCCCGGTTGAAATTTCCCGTGATCTGACACCTTCGATATTGAGCTGCCTGGCAGCAGCACACTGCACAGCTTCTCTTAAAGGCGGGATGCCTTCCATCGCCCAGACCCCCGCGCTCCCCACCACCCACTCACCATCAACACCTGTCTTCTCAAGAACCGCCCTGAAACACTCAGCCGCCAGCACGGAACGAAACCTGTTGGCGCTGCAGATGAAAAGGATATTTGGCATAGTACACGCTCAACCCTTCTGATCACTCCGTCATCGGAACGATCAATAGCTCTCCCATCTTCAGGGCATATCCTTCAGGCAGATCGTTGAACTTTTTCAACAATTCCACGTCCAGCTGCATTCGATCGGCATAAATTTCAATTGTCATTCCTTCAGCCCGGATTTCTGCCACAGAGAACGGCGGCAGTCCGGTGACATCATCTGTATTGATCGGTATCACCAGGATCGTATCTTCCCACAATGATACTGGTAGTTTGAAATTAATCGCCTTGATCGCTTCGGCAGTCGTGTTAAAATTTTCCGCCAGCATGATGAACCCCTCTCCGGGTGCTACCTTGTGGATCACAAGCTG
>CAYMGO010000059.1:13160-14636 GCA_964390015.1 uncultured Anaerolinea sp.
CCCAACAATCACAACCAGCACCAGCGCGACGATCGGGATCCAGTTGGCTGCCGTCATTCTAGATATCCGTTCGCCACGGATGTTCTTTGGCAGTGGTTCCGGGTTTTCATTCTGGAAAACCGGGCATTCCGGGTATTTGTCGGTGAGGCAATAGTTTCGCTGCTGCACCAGGCTTACTGGAGCAATAGGCTTGGCACGAAAACAGAAGTTGTACTTGGCCGGGTATGCTAACGCGGTCGAAGGATCATCCTCAAAACCAATGAAAGGGCAGAAGAGAGATTCTTTTCTCTTCACGTCCTTTTTTTCCTCCCTTGCCGACGCTTCCGGTTTGCTCGCCATTATGTCTTAATCCTGCGAATTCTGCCTTTACCCAGTTTTCACTTCTTCAACCGCCGGCTCCATGTGAGCAGCGTCCTCACTGGTCCTGCCGTACTGCTTGCTGTAATAGTAATCACGGTTGTAATAGTAGCTGGACCGCTTGACCTTGATGTTGTTTAAGACCACTCCCAACAACCTGGCATCCAGGCGCTGTAATTGCTCGATCGACTGGCGGATGGCACCTCGTTTGGACTTCTTTGGGTCAACCACCAGCAGCACGCCATCCACGCTTTTTGTAAGGATCAATGCATCTGTGACTGCCAGCAACGGGGGTGAATCGAGAAACACCATGTCGAAATGCTTTTCCAGCAGTTTTAATACATCATCCATCTTTGTTGAACTGAGCAACTCAGAAGGATTTGGCGGCAGGCTGCCCGACGTAATGATGTTCAGTCCATTTACCTTTGTTTTCTTCACAACCCCTGTCATCTTATCCGGTGTGCGAATGAAATAATCAGAAAGACCAATGCGGTTGGATAATTTGAACACCTTGTGCAGTGTTGGCCGGCGCATATCCGCATCCACCACCACCACGTCCTTTTCGCTCTGCGCGATGACCGTGGCCAGGTTGGCAACCACGGAGGATTTGCCATCCGAGGGGGATGCACTCGTAACAAGCACAGTCTTTAAGGGCGCATCGATCCCGCTGAATTGGAGGTTGGTGCGAAGCGAACGGAACGCTTCAGAGACAGGCATACGCGGCTTTGCCACGGTGATCAATTGGTCCTGGCTGGAGGGATAATGGGTGATGACCCCCACCACCGGTACTCCCCATTTGCGGGTGAATTCCTCCGGGTCGCGCACCTCGTCCTGGAGGAAGGCGATGAGAAAAACGATGCCGGCCGCAACCATGAGCCCAACCACTGCAGCCAGTCCGGCACTTTTCATCGGCTGCGGTTGGATCGGTTCAGGGTTGGCGGCCGCCTGGTCGATCTGGCTGATCGTTGTGGCTGACTGCACCTCGGTTAATTTAATTTGCTGCAGGTTATAAAACAAGGAGGAGCGAGTGGATTGGTACTGCGACTGAGCCAGTTCCAGTTGCGCTCGGGCTACGTAATCGTTGGGATCACGAATAACCTCGATCGGCTCCAGACCTTC
>CAYMGO010000060.1:0-2023 GCA_964390015.1 uncultured Anaerolinea sp.
GTCGCCTGGGATTCTGAGTTCTACCTGGCCATCGCGGATGAGGGTTACGACCCGGTTAATATACGCGCCATCCCGGAGGATTTCTACATCCGCCGCTTTTATTGCCGCATCGACGCAGTCGAGGATTGTTATTCGCTTGCCAATGCCTTCTTCCCGATGTACCCGCTGCTGATCCGCGCTGCGGCATTTCCCCTGGGGTTACTGCCCATCACCAGGGTCGGCGCGCTCACCCTGGCAGCTGTGATCGTATCGCTGCTGGGTACATTAATGGCGATGCTCTCCCTTTATTCCATGAGCAAGCATTCCCTGGGGGACGAGGACGGTGTTCGCGCGGCATTCTATTTGCTGATCTTTCCCAGCGGGTTCTTTTTAGCACAGGTCTACGCGGAGGGGATTTTCCTCGGCTTTACCTTCGCTTCACTGGCATTCCTGCACAAACGCAAATGGGGTTGGGCAGCGCTCTTCGCCGCGCTGGCCACATGGACGCGGCCGGGCGGCGCCATCCTGCTGCTACCGATGATCATCACCTGGATCGTGGACAGGACCTGGCGCGCTGAGCGCAGGCACCTTGCCCTGCGCACACTGGCTGCGCTTTCCCCCGCCATCTCCTACGGCATCTGGCGCCTCACCCCGCTGGCCGAACGCTTCTTTCTGGTGGAAGCCAACTTCTTCGGCCGCGGCCTACTTGCTGTGCAGCGCTCGCTGGAAGGCTGGCAATACGCCTGGCGGTTGTTGATTGGCGGTCAGCCTGAAACCCGCTTTTACTACGGCCTGGAATTTGCCGCGGTGCTCTTTGGCATCCTGTGCTGCCTTCTATTGCTCAAATCGCGCCCCGAGCTCTCGCTGTTTGGTCTGGCGATGATCTTCTTTGCTTTTACTTCGGGAGGCTCCCAGGGGATGGTGCGCTACGTGTTGGTGGCTCCTCCCATCTTCCTGGTGCTGGCGCGCTGGGGCAGACGCCAGGTATTTGACCGTGTTTGGACGTTGCTCAGTATACTCATCATGAGCCTGGAGGTTATCTTGTTCTCATTCGATTTTTGGGTGGCTTAAGCCGCCTGTACGTAAGCCTTTCTTCTGTAACGGGAGGAAAGTAGTAAAAAAACAACCTTAAGAAAAGGAGAAATCTGATGAACGACTTTACCCCTAAACCCGAACACAAGTTTACTTTTGGCCTTTGGACCGTCGGTTCGACCGGACGCGACCCGTTCGGCGGCCCGGTGCGCAACCCCAAAACCCCCGCCGAGCTGGTATATCTTCTGGCAGAAGTTGGCGCGTACGGGGTCAACTTCCACGACAACGATCTAATCCCCATTGATGCCACGCACGCTGAAGCCGAAGCCATCAAAGCCAGTTTCCGCAAAGCACTCAAAGAGACCGGCCTCGTGGTTCCCATGGCGACCACCAACCTCTTTGGTGATCCGGTCTTCAAGGATGGCGCGTTCACCTCAAACGACCCCAAAGTGCGGGCTTACGCGCTGCAGAAAACCATGCGCTCCATCGACCTGGGCGTTGAATTCGGCGCGAAGATCTACGTATTCTGGGGTGGGCGTGAAGGCACCGAAACTGACTCCAGCAAAAGCGCCGTCGATGCCATCAAGCGCAACCGTGAAGCCATGAACTTTTTGTGTGAATACGCGCTTGATAACAAGTACGACCTCAAGTTCGCCCTCGAAGCCAAACCCAACGAACCCCGCGGTGATATTTACAATCCCACCACCGGTCACATGCTGGGCTTCATCGCCACCCTTGATCATCCTGAAATGGTGGGCGTGAACCCTGAAGTCGCACACGAGCACATGTCAGGTCTTAACTTCATGCACGGTGTTGCCCAGGCCTGGGAAGCCGGCAAACTCTTCCATATCGACCTCAATGACCAGTACCCCGGCCGTTATGACCAGGACCTGCGCTTTGGCTCACGCGATATCAAGGCGGCTTTTTACCTGGTGAAGTTCCTCGAGGATGTCGGCTACGCGGGGTCACGCCATTTTGATGCCCACGCCTTCAGGACCGAGGATTACGAGGG
>CAYMGO010000060.1:2123-5950 GCA_964390015.1 uncultured Anaerolinea sp.
TTGCGCAAATGACCCTGGAAGAAAAGCTCGCCCAGATCGGCTCATACTGGGTTTACGAACTGCAATCCAAGGGTGTGCTTGACCCGGTCAAGATCGCTGATAAATTAGAACACGGCATCGGGCAGGTCTCGCGTAACGCTGGGGCATGCAACCTTTACCCGCTTGAAACCGCCCGCTCTGCTAACACACTGCAGCACTTCCTGGTGGAACAGACACGCCTGGGCATACCGGCCATCATTCACGAGGAGTGCTGCGTTGGTCTTATGTCAGCCGGCAGCAGCGTCTTCCCGCAGATCATCGGGCTCGCCAGTACCTTCCGCCCGGAGTTGGCCGGTGAAATGACCACCGCCATTCGGCAGCAGATGCGCGCCGTTGGCGCTCACCAGGGGCTGGCGCCCGTTCTGGATGTCGCTCGAGACCCACGCTGGGGCCGGGTGGAGGAGACCTTCGGTGAGGACCCAACCCTGGTTAGCCAGTTCGGCGTCGCTTACGTCCGCGGACTGCAGGGAGATGACCTTTCTGATGGTGTGATGGCTACCGGCAAGCACTTCGTTGGCCACTCCTTTTCACTCGGCGGTATGAACTGCGCCCCCGTGCACGTGGGCATGCGCGAATTGTGGGACACCTATCTTGCGCCTTTCCAGGCAGCCATACGTGATGCCAACCTGGCCACGATGATGAACGCCTACCCGCAGTTGGATGGCGAGGTGGTGGCAGCATCGCGGCGCATTCTCACTGAATTGCTGCGCGAGAAACTGGGTTTTGATGGTGTGGTGGTTTCGGATTACGAAGCCATCATCATGATCCACAATTACCATTACGCCGCTGAGAACCTGCGCACCGCCGCGGTTAAAGCGCTGACCGCCGGTATTGACGTGGAAATGCACACCGTGACCTGTTATGGAGACGAACTGGTAGACGCCTTGAATGCTGGAGAGATTTCGCTGGAAACCATCGAACTCTCCGTCGGGCGCCACCTGCAAAAGAAATTCGAACTGGGTTTGTTTGAAAACCCCTACGTGGATGAAGGCAAAGTTCTTGCGGTTTATGAAACACCCGGGAACCGCGAACTAGCCTACAGGATCGCCTGCCAGAGCATAGTGCTGCTAAAAAATGACAGCACACTGCCGTTAAAGAAAACGCTCTCCAAACTGGCGGTGATCGGTCCCAATGCCGATTCAGCCCGCAGCCTGATGGGCGATTATTCCTACAGTGCTACGGCTGAGCTGCTGGCGTTCATGCCGCACCCTGATTCGGCCTTTGCAGGTACCTCCGTAGAGGATGCCGGAAAGCCCACGGTGAGGATGGTCACGCTGCTTGAAGGCATCCGCGATGCTGTTTCACCCGCCACAGACGTGGGCTACGCCCGCGGCTGCGACATCAACTCCGGAGACGAGAGCGGCTTTGCCGAAGCAGTTGCTCTCTCCCGGTCGGCTGACGCTGTGGTGCTGGTGCTTGGTGGACTTTCCGGCCTGACCTATGGATGCACCACAGGCGAATTCCGCGACACCACTGACCTGGGTCTGCCGGGTGTGCAATCAAAACTGGCGGATGCGATACTGGAGACAGGGAAACCGGTGGTGCTGGTGCTGGTGAACGGGCGTCCAGCCGCCATACCCGCGCTGGCTGAAAAAGTGAACGCACTGCTCGAAGCCTGGGTACCGGGAGAAGAAGGCGGTCGCGCAGTGGCATCGGTGCTATTTGGAGACGTCAACCCGGGCGGCAGATTACCGCTTACCATCCCCAGATCCGTCGGACAGATACCGGTATTTTACAATCACAAACCATCCGGGATGCACTCCAATATCTATGGTGACTACACCACTGAAAAAGCCGCGCCATTATTCTGTTTCGGTCACGGTTTGAGCTACACAAGTTTTAATTACAACCAGCTGCAGATTGCAGCACCGGTCGCCGCGCCTGGCGAAACGCTGGACATCTCTTTCACGCTCACCAACAAAGGTGATCGCCCCGGTGACGAAGTAGCCCAACTGTATCTACGTGATGAGTACGCCAGCCTGCCCCGCCCGGTGAAGGAATTGAAAGGCTTTGCGCGCATTCCGCTCAAACCCGGCGAGTCCAAACGGGTGACCTTCCACCTGCCGGTGAACCAGATGGCTTATTACAATGATGATCTGGACCTGGTATTGGAGCCCGGAACCTTCAAGGTGATGGTCGGCAGTTCGTCCGAAGATATCCGGCTGGAGGGTGAGTTCAGGGTCAGCGGGGAAGCACCCGCAGCCGTCAGTGAGCGGGTCTTTGCTTGTCCGGTCACAATCCGCTAGCCCCCACACAGTGACAGCACTGGCGTTGCGTCACAACGATCTGGAGGATACATGACATATCAGCGATTATTGGGCAGGTCCGGCATACGGGTCAGCGCCCTGGGTATGGGATGCTGGGCCATCGGTGGTCCACTATGGAACGGAAGTGAACCGCTTGGTTGGGGTGCGGTGGATGACAACGAATCCACCCGCGCCATCCATTGTGCGCTCGACCACGACGTGACCTTTTTTGATACCGCCAATAATTACGGTGCCGGGCACAGTGAACGCGTGCTTGGGAAGGCGCTCGCAGGGCGGCGATCGGATGTTGTGGTTGCCACCAAGTTTTTCAATTTATTTAATGAAGAAACACGCCAGGTCACCGGCAGCAGCGCGGAACCTGCCAGCATCCGCAGTGCCTGCGAGGATTCGCTGCGCCGCCTGAACATCGATTTCATCGATCTTTACCAGTTCCACGACAACGGTCACCCGGCAGATAAGGCCGCACCGGTTCGCGATACACTGGAAGAACTGGTACATGAGGGCAAGATTCGCGCGTACGGATGGAGCACTGACTTCCCGGAGCGCGCGCAGGTGTTCGCGGAGGGTCCCAATTGCACGGCCATCCAATTACAGTTAAATGTACTGGAAGACAACGCGCCGATGCTGGCACTGTGCGAGAAGTACAACCTGGCAGCCATCAACCGTGGTCCTTTGGCCATGGGCTTGTTGACCGGAAAATACACCGCCCTCACCAGTCCTGCTGCCGATGACGTGCGCGGTGAGCGTTCGCCGGCATGGCTGCAGTACTTCAAGGATGGGAAACCAAACCCGGATTTTCTTTCAAAAGTTCAGGCTGTGCGCGAGATACTGACACAAGACGGACGCACACTCTCTCAGGGAGCGCTGGCATGGTTGTGGGCGCGCAGCGAGTCGACGATTCCTATCCCGGGCTTCCGCACGGTCGCCCAGGTGGAAGAAAACACGCGCGCACTTGAACTCGGTCCCCTGCCAAAAGATCAGTTCACTGAAATTGAAAGGATCATGGGGAGGTGAAATGACGGTTGAGTATTTTCTGGGAATTGACGTTTCCACCACGGGCAGCAAAGCCCTGCTCATCGATGCCGCCGGCAATGTGGCCGCGGTGGCTTCCTCACCGCACACGCTTTCAACCCCGCGGCCGTTGTGGTCAGAGCAGGAACCGGCGGAGTGGTGGCTGGCGACGGTTAACAGCATCCGCGCCGTACTGAAAGAAACATCGATCAAGGCGGAGGCCATCAGTTCCATCGGTCTCACCGGGCAGATGCATGGTCTTGTGCTGCTTGACGCAGCGGGAGAAGTGCTGCGCCCGGCGATATTATGGAACGACCAGCGCACGCAGGCGCAGTGTGATGAGATCCACCGCAGGTTCGGCAGGGAACACTTCATCCAGTTGAGCGGCAACGCTGCGCTCACCGGCTTTACCGCGCCGAAAATATTATGGGTATCTGAAAACGAACCCGAAGTCTACGCCCGTGCCCGGCATGTGCTGCTGCCCAAGGATTACATCCGCTATAAACTTAC
>CAYMGO010000060.1:6050-10766 GCA_964390015.1 uncultured Anaerolinea sp.
CCCAGCGCGCTCATTGAGCCGCAGGGACGGTTGCATGCCTTCTGCCACGCCGTCCCCGGCATGTGGCACTTCATGGGTGTTATGCTTTCCGCCGCTGGCAGCCTGCAATGGTACCGCGACACCCTGGCGCCGGGCGTGGATTTCAACGACCTGCTCAAGGAGGCTGAGGCGGTTCCCGCCGGCAGCGAGGGGCTGCAATTCCTGCCCTACCTGAGCGGAGAAAGAACCCCCCACCCTGATCCCAATGCTCGTGGCGCATTCATTGGCCTTACACTGCGCCACGGGCGCGGTGCACTGACCCGTGCTGTGCTGGAAGGGGTGGCTTTTGGATTGAAGGACGGCTTCACCCTGATCCAGGACGCCGGGCTTGACAGCATCACCCAGGTTCGCGCATCAGGCGGCGGCACCAAGGGCGCATTGTGGCGCCAGGTGTTGGCCTCGGTGCTCAATAGCGAACTAGTCACCGTTAACACCAGTGAAGGCGCAGCATTCGGCGCAGCCCTGCTCGCTGGTGTCGGCGCGGGTGCCTGGCCGGATGTGGTCAGCGCCTGCAAAAACACCATCCGCATCACCGGGCAGACCCTGCCAGTGTCGGGTGAAGTCGAGGTCTACCAGCACGCCTACGCCCTGTACCGCGACCTCTACCCCGCGCTTAAACCCGCATTTGACAGGATGACCTGATTTTCATTACTTTTTACATCAAGAGGTGTTATGTCTGAGTTCATGCAGTTTCCACAACATTTCCAGTGGGGCACCGCCACCGCCGCCTACCAGATCGAAGGCGCTGCCCGCGAGGACGGCCGTAAAGAATCCATCTGGGATGTGTTCAGCCACACCCCGGGGAAGGTGGACAACGGGGATACCGGTGATGTTGCGGATGATCACTATCACCATTGGAAAGAAGATGTGGCCTTGATGACAAAACTTGGCTACAAATCCTACCGCTTCTCGCTCGCTTGGCCGCGAATTCTGCCGGATGGCAGCGGCCGGGTGAACCAGGCCGGGATTGATTTCTACGACCGCCTGATTGATGAACTGCTCGCGGCTGGCATTCAACCGCTGGTGACGCTGTATCACTGGGACCTCCCCGCCGCGCTTCCCGGTGGCTGGTTGGAACGCTCAACCTCAGAAGCCTTCGCTGAGTACGCCGGCGTGGCTGCCAGGGCTTTGGGGGATCGCGCCAAACAGTGGATAACCATAAACGAACCCTTCTGCGCCAGCTTTCTCAGTTACAAACACGGCAGGCATGCTCCCGGAATCAGGGATCCCTACAAGGCGCTGGTGGCGGCGCATCATGTGCTGCTGGCACACGGCCTGGCTGTGCCTGTGCTGCGTGCTGAAGTACCGGATGCGCGGGTTGGCATTACATTGAATGAAGGTCCTTTCTATCCTGCCACGGCGTCCAAGAAGGATCACGAGGTTGCGCGAAATGCAGACGGCGAATTGAACCGCTGGTTCATTGACCCGGTTTACGGCAGGCATTACCCGGCTGACATGCTGCGTGATTACGTGCGTGAAGGTGTTCTCGAAAGCACCGAACCCGTTTTCATTCACGAAGGAGACATGGAAAAGATCGCCACGCCCACCGACTTCCTGGGTTTGAACTATTACACCCGCAGGGTCGTCAACACCAGTGTGCAAAGTGAAGAATTTCCGGATAAGGTCCACGCCCAACCGGAACCGGACGAGAACCATACCGAAATGGGTTGGGAGATCTTCCCGTACGGTTTGTACGAGACCGTCTGCCGGGCATACTTCACCTATAAACCGAAGGAAATCCTCATCACAGAGAACGGCGCCAGTTACTCAGACGGTCCGGACGAGAATGGGAAGGTGCCCGATTCCCGGCGTATCGCTTACCTGCAGTCGCATATCGAAGCAGTCGGCATGGCCATCCGCGCTGGCGTACCGGTGACAGGGTATTTTGTCTGGTCACTGTTAGATAATTTTGAATGGGCGTTCGGTTATGCCCAGCGCTTCGGGATCATTTATGTGGATTACACCACCCACAAACGCTACCCCAAGGATAGCGCTTACTGGTACGGAAAAGTAGCGGCAAGAAACGGGTTGGAGATTTCCAGCAGGGATGATTTTTTCGGTCAGCGGTGAGGATATGCAATACGGTTTTTTTGATAACACAGCCAAAGAATATGTGATCACCCGCCCTGACACGCCGCAGTCGTGGAGCAACTACCTCGGCTCTCAGGAATACGGTGCGGTGATCACCAACAACGCCGGCGGATACGGGTTCTACCGCTCCGGGGCAAAAGGCCGCTTCCTGCGCCTGCGCTTCAACAGTATCCCCATGGACCAGCCCGGGCGCTATTTTTACCTGCGCGACAATGAAAGCGGCGACTATTGGTCAGCCTCCTGGCAACCGGTAGGAAAACCGGTTGACGAGTACCACTCCACCTGCCGCCACGGTACGGCGTACACCATCATCGACTCACACTACGCCGGGATCCGTTCGGAAACCACTTACTTCGTTCCCCTTGACCAGGCATTCGAATACTGGCACCTGCGGCTCACCAACGAAAGGGGAGAAGCGCGTAAACTCTCAGTCTTCACGTATTGTGAGTTCACCAACCAGTGGGACACGCAACAGGACCAGGTCAACCTGCAATATTCTCTGTTCATTGTCAAAGGCGGTCTTGAAAACGATCACATGCTGCGCATCGCCACCCAGGACAACCTGGCGACCGGGGCGGATAGCCTGGAAAGCAGCGACATCGGCATGCGCAGCTGGATGGCGCTGGCAGGCGCGCCGCTCGCGGGTTACGATACCAGCCGCGCCGCCTTTCTGGGTACTTATGGCGGTTATCATCGTCCCGCGGCAGTGGAACGCGGACGCTGCAGCAACAGCAATGCCTACGGTGATAACGCCTGCGGCAGCATGCAGGTCAATATTGAACTGCAGCCCGGTGAAACGTGTGAGCTGCTGGTGCTGCTGGGCATTGGCGAGGCGCGCACGATTGGGCAAAAAACCTTCGAGCGTTTCGGAACGATTGAATGCTTCAAAGAAGAATTTGAGAAGTTGAAGCGTTTCTGGCACGGGAAGCTGGAAAGTCTTTCCGTCAGTACCCCCGACCCTGACCTGGACCAATACATCAACGTTTGGGGGCTTTACAACTGCCTCATCACCTTCAACTGGTCGCGCTCAGCCAGCCTGGTATATAACGGGGAACGTGACGGGTTGGGGTTCCGCGACTCGGTGCAGGATGTGTTGGGAGTGCTCGCCGCCATTCCCTACCAGGCCCGGGAGCGGCTTGAACTGATGCTCACCGGCCAGGTATCCAGCGGCGGCGCCATCCCTGTCATCAAACCTTTCGCTCACCAGCCCGGCAGCGAGCCGCCTCCCCCGCCGGAGAATTACCGCTCGGATGACTGCCTGTGGTTCTTTAACGCGATTCCTGCTTACGTGGCGGAAACCGGTGATGTGGATTTTTACACCAGGGTACTGCCCTACGCTGACCACGGGATAGACACGGTGTTCGCGCATTTACGCCGCGCGCTGGAATTCAACCTGGAACGCACGGGGGCAAACGGCCTCCCCTGCGGCCTCGCGGCGGATTGGAACGACTGCCTGCGCCTGGGGTACAACGGTGAAAGCCTGTTTGTCGCCTTCCAGGTAAGGCTTGGCCTGGAAATTTACGCGGAAGTCGCCCGGCAGCTGGGCAAACCGGAGGAATCTGAATGGGCGATGCGCCAAAGGGATGAACTGGATCAGCGCATCCAGGCAGTTGCCTGGGATGGAGACTGGTTCATCTGGGCAATCGGTGAGAACGGCGAGGTTTACGGATCGAAAGCCCAAAGTGAAGGCCAGGTTTACCTCAACACCCAGTTATGGGCAGTGATCAGCGGCGCCGCATCAGTAGAACAGTCCTCCCGCTGCCTTGAGACGGTTTACCAGCGGCTGCACACCCCGTACGGTTTGATGCTGGCAGCGCCGCCTTTTGAGAAGATGCCTATTGATGTGATGCGAGCCGTGGTGTACAACCCCGGCATTAAGGAAAACGCGGGCATCTTCAACCACACCCAGGGTTGGGGGGTCATCGCCGAGTGCCTGAGCGGTAACGGTGACCGGGCATACGAATACCTGCGCGCAACCATGCCCTCCGCCTACAACACCCGCGCTGAGATACGTCAGAGCGAGCCTTACGTGCACGCCCAGACCACCTACTCGGTCTTCTCGCCGCGGGCCGGTAACACCCGCACCTCCTGGCTCACCGGCGCCGCCGCCTGGAGTTATTACAGCGCCAGCCATTATGTGTTGGGTATACAGCCTGAGATCAACGGTCTGCGCATCAACCCGTGCATTCCTGCCGTTTGGGATGGTTATGAAGTGAAGCGCGTCTTCCGCGGTAAAACCTGGCGCATCGTGGTGCACAACCCGGAGCATGTCTGCCGTGGGGTCACCAGGTTATTGGTGGATGGCGTGGAGATGACAGGCAACCTCGTCCCAGAGAACCTGCCGGGTGACGAACACCTGATCGAAGTTTGGTTGGGTAAAGAAGCCCCACAATAGATGTTGGTTTCTCCTCTTGATTCAGTAAAGGCGCGATGAGCGCCTTTACTGAATTAATGATAATTAAGGGAAAAAACTGCCTGGACTATAAGAGTATTTCCAGATCTAAGCCGGGTGGAAGTACCCTCTTCTGATCATCCATCCCGGCTGTGGTCAAAAACAACCTCGCCGTTGATGATGGTTGTACTGAT
>CAYMGO010000060.1:10866-13779 GCA_964390015.1 uncultured Anaerolinea sp.
CGTGCGCATAATCGCCATCGGCAAGCCCCGCGCCTCTGATGGAATCAGTGATCAGCGCAATGCGGGAACGGGTCTTGGATCTCAAAATCAGGCGCAGCACGGCGGGGTGAACGTGAATACCATCGCAGATCACCTGTGCCAGCAGCCTGTCATCATCCAGAACGCCGCCCGCAGTACCGGGGTCGCGGTGATGCAACCCGCCCATTCCGTTGAACAGGTGGGTCGCTTGTGTCACTCCCCAATCTGCCGCAGCCTTCACCTGGGAATAACTAGCGCTGGAATGCCCGATGGCCACGCGCACCCCATAACGCAGCGCTTCCTTGATAAGGGTCTCACAACCATCGATCTCCGGCGCGCAGGTAATGATGCTGACCACACCGGATTCCAGCCAGGGCAGGTATTCTCCTGCTTCAGGTTGGCGGATGTACTCTGCAAGCTGCGCCCCGCGATAAAGAGGATTTATGTACGGTCCCTCAAGGTGTAATCCGCCAATCCTTGCGCCTGAGACCTCGCCCGCGTTCAGTCTGACGCAGTCAATGGCGGCCGCAATTGCCGTAGCGGAAGCGCTCCAGGTGGTGGGGTAGAACGTGGTCACTCCGTGCCGTGCGCAATAAGTGGACATTACCTGCAGCGCATCGTAATCTGCGTCCATCGTATCTTTGCCCTCGGCGCCGTGAAAATGCAGGTCAATGAAACCCGGCGCAACGAAGCAGCCGTGCGCGTCGATCATGTTGCCGGAACCAGCACGAAAATCCTCTTCGCCAGTGATCGCCTCGATGAGCCCGTGGTCGATTGTGATCACGGCGTTCTCGACTCGTTGCTGCGGCGTCAACAGGATACCATTGCGAATGTGGAGCTTCATGAGTTCATTTGGGGATGCATCAATTATTGTGGGGGTTATTTTCCGCTCATAATACGCGGGGTCATGCGCGCATTGATCTGTGAAATATCAGGTTTTAATAAATAGAGGATATATTCCCGGTCTGCCAGCAGACCGGGAATCTTGAGTAGTTCTATCGCTTGCGAAAGTCGTGTACAGGCCGGACTGCCCAAACCGTCATGCGACAGTACCGCTTTTCTTCTCCTGTTTCTGCTTTCGTTTTTCCTTGATGTTCAGCTTCGGTTTTTTCTTCTGTTCTTTCTTGCCTTTGTCTTTCTTACCAGCTTCTCCCATGTTTGCCTCTCCTTACTGCATTGATGTGACACGATAATTTTATCATCTCGCGCAAATAATGTACGAAGAAATAGCCTTCTGGTTGCGCAAGTTTTTTCTAAATAATGGCAGCTAGCGAGCGAGAATTTACTGTATTAACCTTCAAAATCGCAGTTGGTCGTAAAGTCAAAAAGTGATTGACTTTTCCGGAGTAAAGGGTCTATAATTAACGCAAGTTGGGGTTCTGAAAATAAACAAGGAGAAAGGAAATTTCAAAATGGGAGTATTCTCAAAAATTCTGGACAAGTTAGGCATCAAAGATAAAGAGGAAAGAGCCGCTGCGAAGGCAGCGAAAGCCGCAGCCAAAACCGCTGCGAAGCCTGCCGTGAAACCGACAATCCCGAAGACCACTACCCTTAAAACAGGCAGCCCGGTCGTCAAGGATTCACGCCCCGTTGTTGGTAAGATCGAAACAACCGGCGGGTTCAAACTGGATGCATTCAAACCGGGTGCCCCCGCTGCAGTCCCGATGGTGGATGTGGTTGCCAAACTTGAAAAACTGGCCGCCGAAACCCCTGAAAAACTCAACTGGAAGACCTCGATCGTCGACCTGATGAAACTCCTGGGTCTCGACAGCAGCCTCAAGGAACGCAAAGAACTGGCTGTGGAACTTGGTTGCCCGGCTGATAAAATGGCTGATTCAGCCGCAATGAACGTATGGCTCCACAAAGCCGTCCTTCAGAAGATCGCTGCCAGCGGCGGCAATATCCCGAAGGAATTGCTCGACTGAGCCTTTCAAAACCATCAAGCGATCCGGGTTATTGAGTAATCTCAAAGACCGGGGAGCCATTATTCAATTGGGGTAGCACAGAACCTGAAGAACCCCACAAGCCTATTGAATACTGGTCATCGTTGGAGCGGCAGGATTTTTCAATCCTGCCGCTTTCAGTACCAAAAAGTAAACGATATTTTACGAAGCTAAAAAAGTAAAATAATGCAAAGCGAAAGACCCATGACAGAGGACAAGACTTACACAAAAAGGATCCTGCGCCAGCGTAAAAAACGCGAGAGTGAAATGGTGCAATCTCCCCGGAACTGGTTTTCGCTGGTCGGGTTGTACCCGCTGTACACCGGTGATAACACATTGGGAAAAGGCGCCGGCTACACCATCGACATTCCGGAACTTCCTGTTGACGCAGAAGCCGTGCTTGCGATCGCTGATAACTCCGTTTCTCTCAGGCAGGTGAGCGGCGGATTCTCGATCAATGGTTCACCAGCCAGCCCGCGTCAGTTGCGCACGGACATGAACGGACAGCCCGACCTTCTTGAGAGCGGGTCCATTGCCATGTTGGTCATTCAGCGCGGTAAACGTCTTTTTTTGCGGGTGTGGGACCGTGAAGCACCGGCCTTGAAAGATTTCCATGGTTTAAACTATTTTCCGGTCGATCCCGCCTGGCGCATCATCGCGGAGTTCTTCCCTTCCGATCCACCTCGAGAGGTCACGATACACGACGCGATCGGTGGCGCAACAAAGGTGCATATTCCGGGGTACGCGCGCTTTGAAATTAACGGCGTAACCTTCACATTGATGGGCGAAGAAAATGATGATGGATTACTCTTCAGCTTTTCCGACCTGACCCGGCAGGATGCCACCTATCCCGGGGGGCGCTACCTGCTAACTGATAAACCCATTGAGGGTCAGATTGTGCTGGATTTTAACCAGGCCAGGAACTGGCCGTGTGCGTACACATCATTTGCCA
>CAYMGO010000061.1:0-2820 GCA_964390015.1 uncultured Anaerolinea sp.
AAAATCCACCCACTCCCCGGCGGGCAGGTACACATCCATGAACTCCTGGTAGAGGGTGGCGGAGTGTGCTGAAAGCAGGTCGCGTCCGATCAATTTGTGGTTGCCGGATTCACGCACTTCCTCATCCTGCTGGTAATAGTAAGCCAAAGGTGGAAAAACCGGTTCACCGTACAGGTAGGCGCGGTGCGCCAGTGAATACAGGTACGGGCTCAATTCGTAGCGCAACCGCACGATGGATAGGTTGCTTTCAAGGTCACCCACGCGGTCAGGCGCGGTTTCGTTGCAGTTGCACAGGTTCTGCGTATGGGTGCGGAAGGGCACGTCCAGCAGCGCCCCGGAAGCCAGCCAGGGAGTGTAAACGTTATCGATGCCGCCCACTGTAGCGGTGCGGTAGAAACCGCCGATATCAGAGCCGAAATAATCCATCCCCGAGAGCGACATATTTCCTTGCACCTGCAGGTGCGCCGCCAGGCTGTCGAGGTTCGCGCCGATGTCGCCCGACCACATGCTGACCCCGTAACGCTGGCTGCCGGGTGCGCCGGACCGCGACATGAAGAACGGCCGGCGTTCCACTCCGTTTCGCGCATAGCCTTCAAAGACACTCCGGCTCCAGAACAGGTTGTACAGGTTGTGAATGTCAAATTGGTTATGCAAATCGGTGTAGCCATCAGCCACCCCGTGATACCAGGAGACCGCGTCGAATATTTCCGGTTCACCCAGGTCGGTCCAGTGAGCGATGATCCCCATATCAATAAGCGGCTGGCGTTTTTCATCGTGCCAGTAAGCCGCGCCTTCCGGGTTGGTCCAATCCACCATGCCGCCGATGCCCCACCAGGGATTGGCGGTGAGGTGCACAGGGTCGCATCCCTCGCACTGCTTCACGAGGTACCCCCTGCCCGTCAGGTCGGCGTATTCCGGCAGCCCGGCGCTGATGTACGGCTCCTCGATGGTCATGACGCCGATACCCTGTTCAGCGTAGTCAGCGATGCGCCTGGCGGGATCGGGAAAGTTCGTTGTATCCCAGTTCAGGCCGCCCATCGGGCTGTCAACTGAATCAGAGAGAATACCGCCAAACCACTGCAGGTCGAGCACGAATCCATCCACCGGGAAGCGGTTGGCGCGCAACGTGGCGAGCTTGTCTTCCAATTCCTCCCAGTTATCGTAACCGTATTCGGACACCCAAAGACCCAGCATCTTTTTAGGCGGCACAGGCGGGGTACCTGTAAGCGCCATGTAGTCACGCCGCAAGGCAGGCAGGTCGGGGCCGCTGATGACGTAAAAACGTACTGCGTCACCGGCAATGTTGATGTCCCAGGGAGCCTTGCTCAAATTCCATGTTTGCGCCGCGGGGTTATCAATGAACAAGGCGTAATTTTTATCCTTCTTCCCCAGCAGGTAAGCAATGGAAAATTGGGCGTTGCCCACCATGCCCTTGCTGAAACCCACCATGGCGTTTCCCTGGTCCACCCCCGGAACGCGCGCCCTGCCAAACCAGTTGCCGTCAGTAACCCCCGGTGAAATGAATTGCTCACCCAGTCCGTAAATATCCGTGATGTCGGGAGAATCAATAGAGAGGTGCTTGCGATATCCCTCCATATCCGTCGGACAGATGCGGGTAAATTGCCATTGTGGTTTTCTGACCGGGTCAGTGACCGTGATGCAGAGGTCGTTGTCAACCTCCACCTTGAGTGAGGTAGTCTTCAGGCTGCCATCTTTTTTAACTGTGAAAGTACCCGGACCTTCAAAATCTGCTTTGTGAACCATCGGAGAAGTCCAGAGCGGTTGGCTGAGATCGTGGCTCGCGCCCTGCGCGGCGTATTCTACATGCAGCAGATCGTCCTCAAGGAATTCGACGATCAGGCAGAAAGAATCGCCGCAGTAGCGGGCGCGCGCGCCGCCTTCAAACACTTCAGGCGTGAGACCCGCCTGGTTCTTGAGCGGTCCGCAAGCCGCTGCCGCAATGAGAATTAAAACCATTAGATAGCCGAGTTTTTTCATCCTGCCCTCTATCCTATGTAAGGGTATTGGATCACCTGATTTCATTATACGGGTTTTGCTGCTCAACAACGCGGGTGTACAGGAACATTGGAGTTGTTACTCCTCCTGTCCTCCGCCCGGGTGGATGTAAGGTTCGTTCACTTCAGCGGCCACTGCCCTTCGGGGTTTTGCGGCCAGCAGGTCATCAAACAGCGGCAGCCTGCCAGTGGTCACTGCTTTCCACGCGTACAGGTACATGGCAGCTGACCAGGCCTGGCGGGCGTAGCCCATGGGGTGGCCAGTCCTCCCGTGCATCCATTCGTTAAATTCCCACGGCGTGCTGGAGCCCTGCTGATTGGCGTGTGCCAGCTGCACCAGCAATTTATCCGCCTCCGCCTGCCAGCCGCGCCGCGCCAACGCTGCTACATGAAAACCACCCACCATCGGCCAGATGCCGCCGTTGTGGTATTGGTCAGGCAGGTTGAGGTTGCGGCTGCGGTAATATTCGCGCCATGAGGATTCTCCCGGGTAAATGGGCGGGTGAATGGCTTTGGTGGGGTAAGGCTCGGCCATGCCCACCTGCTGCATGTAACGCAGGATGTGCTCCGCACGATGCCCATCCGCGATACCGCTGAGGATCGCCAGCACGTTGGCCAGGCTGTCACACCAATCCCCGTATTCACGAAAAGCCACCCAAGGCAGGTAGAACGGGCGGCTGGAAATGGTGCCAATGTTGTAATAGAGCATGAACCACTCCAGGCGGATGGCCTTGAGCTTTTCGAGATGCTCGGCGAAGTGAGAAGCCACCCAACAGCGGTCGATCCAGAAAAGCAGGTTCAGGCG
>CAYMGO010000061.1:2920-5019 GCA_964390015.1 uncultured Anaerolinea sp.
TACTCACCCAGGATGTACCAAAGATTGGCGTCGCAGGAGCCGGCGTTCTCGGTGCTGATGGCACCGTTTTCAGGGTTGAGGTTGAGCGGGATCAATCCCCAGCAGGACTGCGCCTCGCCGATGGAAGCAAGAGAAGCCCTGCCGGCAGCAATCAATTCATCGTCTTCGCTGGCCAGCGCGCCCAACAATGTGATCGAACTGTCGCGGCTCCACACCTGCGGGTAACCCGCGGGGTCTGCCGAGGCGCGAAAGCCGTACGGGGTAACGCAGTGGTGCAGGATTTCAAGGGCGCGCTTTGCGGCTTCGTTGACCAGGTTTGTTTCTTTCTGATTCATCCTTACCTCCACCAGTTGTTAGGTTCAGCCCTTGACCGCGCCGCCGAGCATGCCGCGGATGAAGTAACGCTGGAAAACGATGTACACCAACAAAATCGGACCCGCGACGATTAACGCACCGGCTGCCATCAGCGGAATATCTGCGGAGTAGCGCCCCTGGAAGAACGCCAGCCCGACCGGCAGGGTGCGCATGGTTTCCTTCTGGATCATTACCAGCGCCAACAGGAACTCGTTCCATGTCCACATGAAGATGAGCACCACCAGGGTGAGCACAGCCGGGCGCGCCAGCGGCCATAATATGCGCCACAATATCTGCCAGCGGTTGCAGCCGTCGATGGCAGCCGCGTCCACAAGCTCGGCAGGTGCTGCACTGAAGAAACTGCTCATCCACAACGTACCGAAAGAGACACTCAAGCCGATCTGCGGCAATATCAGCGCCCAGTAGGTATCCGTCAGGCTCATATTGTTCATCATGTGATACAGCGGGATGATAACCGCCTCGAACGGAACCATATACCCTACCAGCAGCAGCGGGTAGAGGATCTTTTTACCCGGCACCGGCAGCAGACCGAAGGCGTAACCGGTGAGCGTGGACAGAAAAACGCTGACGGTCACAACCACGATGGTGACGATGACACTGTTGCGGAAGAAAAAGTTGAAGCGCCCGGTGGTCCAGGCCTCTTTGAAAGACTCAAGACGCAGCTGCGATGGCAGCGCGAGCGGCCCTTTGATCACCTCGGTATCCGTCTTGAAGGCGCTGAACACCAACCCGATGATGGGAACCAGGATAAGAAGCAGAAACACACTGAGAATCAGGTAATTGGGCAGCAGGCGCTGCCAGGACTGGCGTTTCATGCGCCTTCCTCCCCTCTTGCCTGAAAGCGCAGGATGACCAGCGAGATGGCGAAGATGATCAGCGTCATCACTGTGGCCACCGCCGAGGCGTATCCCAGCTGGTTCTGCTGGAACGCCGAGCGGTACACCAGGAACCCGGTCACCAGCGTAGAATCCCCCGGCCCGCCGCGCGTGGTAACGTACACCAGGTCGAACACGCGCAGCGCGGCAATGACGGTGGTGATGAGCGCCACCCCCAGTTCAGCGCGCAGGCTGGGCAGCGTGATGTGCAGCAGCTGCCGGAATTCGTTCGCCCCATCCAGTTCTGCCGCCTCGTACTGGTCATCAGGAATGTGCTGCATCCCCGCCAGGAAGAGGACCATGCAAAAGCCGTACTGCACCCAGGTGCCCACCGCCCCCACGGAGGGAAGCGCCAGCTGAAAATCACCCAGCCAGGCGCGGGTGAGCGTATCCAGCCCCAACGCGCGCAGCCCCATGTTTAGCGGGCCGAAAGCCGGGTTGAAGATCCAGCGCCAGGTGACGCCTACCACCACCATAGAGAGGATCTGCGGCAAAAAAAGCCCGGTGCGGAAGAAGGTTAATCCCGGCAGGGGTTTGCGCCCCAGCAGGGAGGCCAATAAAAGGCCAATGATAATGGGAATAATGCTGTAGAAAATGATGAAGGTCAGGTTGTTGAGCAGCGCCTTGAGAAATTGCGCGTCGCTGACCAGGGAAATGTAATTATTAATACCAACAAAAACGCGGTTGCTGCTGAACCCATCCCACTTGAAAAAACTGGTACGGAAGGTTTCGATGATGGGGTAGAAAACGAACACAAGGTAAATGAGCAAGCCGGGCAGAATATACAACCAACCATGAAAACGGGATTCTCCCGGCCACCTGTGCAGGTTTCTCAAGAGGCTGCTCCTT
>CAYMGO010000061.1:5119-13530 GCA_964390015.1 uncultured Anaerolinea sp.
TCAGGCAGGGGCATGGCGGGCAGCATACCGGCATCCGCCCATAACTCGGCGGCACGCGTGCTGGTCATCCAATCCAGGTATTCCGCAGCCAGGTCGGCTTTGGTCGAGGTTTTGCGGATGGCAAAGGGGATGCCCACGCCGCCGATAGCGAGCCGGGTTTGATCGGGGTTGGCGGGCAGCAGGAAGAAACCAAATTCCTGGTCAGTATCACCCACCAGTTCTCCTGCCAGCCATGAACCGGTGATGGTCATGGCGCCATCCACACCAGCTTTGAAGAGCTTGTTGCTGTCGTCGTAGCCAATGCCGGAGAAGTCTGCGCTGAAGTAACCCTTGTCCACCCAATCCTGCATCACGCGGGCGGCTTCCTGGTTCTCAGGGGTATCAAAGCTGGCGTTGTTGACGCCGTACACGAAGTTATTGATGTAATCCAGCGAGACCAGCAAGTGCTGCACCGCACTGAATTCATGAATGGCGTTCCAGCCATCGAGCGAGCCAAAGGAAATGGGGACCATCCCGGCATCTCTGATACCTGCAAGCAGGGTTTCAAATTCATCGAAAGTGGTGGGCACTGTCCAACCATTGGACGCGAACAGGGTCTTATTGTAAAAGACGCCAACAACCTCAGCTGTGGGGCTCACACCGTACAGGTTCCCCTGGCCAAAGGTAACACCATCTTCGGTGAAACTGTTACGGCTGGCGACCGATGAGGAGAACCGCTCATCCCATTTGTAGGTGGCGGCATAATCGTTGAGCGGCAGCAGCAAGCCAGCCTGTACCATGGCACCCATGTCACTGCGCCCCTGGTTCACCTGCGCCACATCCGGTCCGTCTTCCTGGGCGATCGCCAGCTTGAGGGTTACCTTCAGGTCATCCAATGTTTTAACCACGCGCTCGATCTTGACGCCTGGGTGTTCAGCTTCAAATTCAGCGTTGAGTGTGTCCATCACCTGGCTCTCAACATCGCGGTAGAACTGGTCCCAGACCACCAGGGTCACTTCTTCCGCCGCAGCAGGGGCTGCTGTTTCAGCCGGTGCTTCAGTAGCAGCTGGTGCCTCGGTAGCAGCGGGAGCTGCAGGCGCGGCCGGGGATTCGGTGGGTACTGGCGCGGCGCAAGCTGAGAGCAGCAGCGTGAAGGTCAGTACTAATGACAAAAACAGGGTGATTCTCTTCATTTTTTTCTCCTCGTTAATTATGATTCATCCTGGAGTCAATATTCCTCCAGCAACGGCAAACCAATTGTAGTGGGATGCTGGTCGAATGTCAAATATTTGTGGGCGTTGTATCAGTAATTGTTCACGAATATCAGTAAAACCAGGTTATGGTAGTATTATCGCCAGGAAAGGATGAAAAGATGGCAGCCATTTGGGATGTACTTGGGATTGGCACCGCAGCAGTGGACGACCTGCTGCTGGTGGAACGATTCCCGCAGCCTGACAGCAAGGTAGACATCCTTGAATCCCTCCGCCAGGGAGGGGGTCAGACGGCCACAGCCATGGCAGCGGCAGCCAGGCAGGGATCGCGCGCCGCTTTTTGCTGCCGGCTCGGGTTCGACGACCTGTCAACATTCACGATTGCCGAGCTGGAAAGGGAAGGAGTGGATTGCTCCCTCTGCCACCAGGACGAGAGCGGCAACCCATATCATTCTATTATCATCGTCGACACCCAGGACCACACACGCACCATCCTGCACAGTGGCGGCAATGTTAGCCCTCCCCCCTACATCATCACTGCTGAACTGATCTGCCGCACAAGAGTGCTTTTCATGGATGATAATTCAGGGCAGGCTGGCATTAAGGCGGCAAATCTGGCGCGTTCGTTGGGCATCCCGGTCATCGCAGATGTGGAACCCGACCCCCCGGCGGATGTGGTGGAACTGCTGCCGCTGATCGATCACCTGGTGGTAGGCCGCGAACTAGCAGCTGCCTTGACTGGCAAGGAGTCAGAAGCGGACATGGTGACAGCCCTGAGCAGCGCTCAGCGTACCTGCTGCGTGGTCACCGCTGGTGAAAACGGCTGCTGGTATTCTGAAATGGGCAAACCCGCTGTTCACGTTCCGGGGTTCCAGGTGGCGGTGGTGGATACCACCGGCTGCGGTGATGTCTTCCACGGCGTCTACGCTGCTTCCATCGCCCGCGGGGAAAGTATTGCTGACGCGGTACTGCTGGCAAACGCCAGCGCGGCAATGAAGGCCACACGTCCCGGCGGCAGGCTGGGAATACCGGATTTGAAAACCGCGTATGATTTTCTCTGTGAAAATCGCAACAAAGGCTGAGCAGCGTTAAAATTGAATTGCCTGATTGGCAATTGTCGTTAAAGGTGAATGAAAGGAGATTATTCATGAGAGAAATCTGGGAAGTTGTGAAGAAGTGGCACGCTGATAAACAGCTAATCGCCGTGGCGACCGTGATCAAGGTTTCCGGTTCTTCACTGCGGCCGGAAGGGTCAAAATTGCTCGTCTCCAGCGGCGGCGCGATCCATGGATCGGTCACGGGCGGTTGCGTGGAAGGGGCCGTGTTCGATGAAGCCGCGGCAGTGTTGAAGACCGGAGAACCCCGCTTATTGAGCTACGGTGTCACCAATGAACAGGCCTGGGATGTTGGACTTTCGTGCGGAGGTTCAGTGGAGATATTTGTTGAATCCATGCAGACCCCAGCCTGGGACCCCATCAACGCGGCGCTAGAGCGCTGTATGACGGAAAACCAGCTGGCAGCCCTGCTCACCGTGGTCAAGGGAGAAGGCAGCGGCAACAAATTGCTGGTACTGCCCGATGGATCAAAAAGCGGCAGCCTTGGGAACTCGGACCTTGACCATGAGGCTATCAGCAGTCTTCCTGAAAACTGGGCTACCCGTACGCCGCTGCAGATCGAACTGAAGGACGGTGTGACCGTATTCGCGGATTTCCTCGTTCCACCGCCGCGGCTGATCATTATCGGCGCGTCGCACATCGCCATCCCGCTGGTGGCGCTGGCTAACACGCTCGATTACCGCACCATTGTGGTGGACGCGCGTTCAGCATTTGCTACCCGTGAGCGCTTTCCGCACGCAGATGAGCTCATTGTCGGCTGGCCTTCTGAAGTGCTGGAAAAGCTGAAACCGGATGCCGCCACCTGCGTGGTTGCCCTTAGCCACGATGACAAGCTGGATAATCCGGCCCTGCTGTACGCCATCACCAGCGATGCAAGGTACATCGGTGCGCTTGGCTCCCGCGTTACCAACGCCAGACGTCTGGAAGCGCTGCGCGAAGAAGGCGCGAAAGAAGAAGACATCCAGCGCATTCATGCCCCGGTGGGGCTGAAGATCGGTGGCCGTGAGCCCGCAGAGATCGCACTTTCGATCATGGCAGAGATCATCGCAACCGCCCATAATATCAATGGCTGAAACAGTGAAACCTGTTGAGAAGCAGGTTGCGGCCATCGTCCTGGCGGCCGGGGGATCAACCCGCATGGGAAAGCCCAAGCTGCTGCTGGATTGGCACGGCCAGCCGCTTATCCGCTGGGTGGCGCACCTGGCACTCACAACAGGTTGTTCCCCGGTTATCGTGGTAACCGGCGCTAACGAAGAAGATGTCCGGCTGGCGCTCGCTGATCTTCCGCTCGTTTTTACTCACAACCCTGATTGGCAAAATGGTCAGAGCAGCTCAGTAAAAGCAGGAATAAACGCGTTGCCTGATTCGGTCGATGCCGCTATCATCTTTCTGGGTGACCAGCCGCACATCCCCTCGCGCGTGCCCCTGGAATTGTTGCGGGTTTACTCGCAGGAGGGACAAGCGGAGTCGATTTTCATACCGACCTTCAACGGAAACCGCGCAAACCCGGTACTGCTCCAGCGGCGCATTTTTGAACCGCTGAAAATGCTGCAGGGAGACGCGGGAGCACGGATGATCTTTGCGCAACACCCCATCAGACTGATCCCATTTGACGAGGCGGACCTGCTGCTGGATATCGATTCACCAGCAGATTACCAAAAGTTGATGGAAAAACCAGCTCCGCGATACGAGAATTGATACCCCACAATAAAAGCCATTCCCCGGGGCGTTCCCCGGGGAATGTTGTTTGTGGCAGAGAACTAGCGTCTGCGGCGGATAAGCAGCAGCAGCAAGAGCAGAATGACCGCACCAACGAACGCAGATACGATCGCGTTTAGAATGCCACCCCCCAGGTTGATCCCCAGCAATCCGAAGAGCCAACCACCGAGGAATCCACCCAGGATGCCGACAATAAGCTTGCCCAGCAGCCCCATGTTGATGCCCTTGATAGCCCAATCTGCCAGAAAACCGGCGACCGCGCCAACAAGGATCCAGATCAATATATCCATTTTTTTCTCCTTCCCAATTTTTTCTTATTTCACATTATATTATAAATATCACACCGGCTCACGCAGGATCGGACAGGTCATGCAGTGCCCGCCACCACGGCCTTCACCCAGTTCAAAACCAGCGATCGGCAGCACTTCGATTCCTGCCGCACGCATACGCGCGATGGTGTAGGTGTTGCGCTCGTAACACACCACCACACCGGGTTCAAGCGCTACTACGTTGTTGGCATCGTCCCATTGCTCGCGCTCCATCTGGTAGCGATCACCACCGGTTTCTACCACCATAAGTTGCTTCACTTTCAAAGCATCCGCTGCCGCGGACAACAACCCTTTTTCACGTGTCACATTAAAATCTCCGGCCCGCAAACCGGGGCGCAGGCTGAAAACGCGCATCTCGTTTACCACCTTGGGGAAAACGGTCACCTTGTCGCGGTCTAGAAAGGTGAACACAGTATCCAGGTGCATGTGCCCGCGTTCCTTTGTCATCACGCAGGCAATGACGCGCTCCGCGCTGCCATTTTCGAACAGGGTTCGCGTCATCTGCTCGATCATGCCTGTCTGGGTGCGTTCCGAACAACCGATGAGCACCGTCCCGTTGCCGATGGGCATCACATCCCCACCCTCGAGCGAAGACCTGCAGAAAGTCTCCAGGCAGAAATCTTCATCCTGCTGGCGTGGGTACCACCATTTGAACCCCGCTTCGTGGAACATGGGATGGTAGCGGTATATTACCAGCATGTTCAGTGATTCGCGCCGGCGGGCAGGCCAGTACATCGGATTAATAGATACACCGTCGTAGATCCAGCACGATGAGTCACGCGTGAACAGCGTGTTCGGCAGCGGGGGTAGGAGGAATGTGTTCATTTCCGGTAATGCCGCCGCATGTAACGAAACCTTCTCGAATCGATCCCAATCCACGTTGGCCTCGCCCGCTGTCAATCCACCAACCAGGCGCACCGCCAGTTCCGCCGGTGAGAGGTTGTGGAGGTACTGGCGCAATTCATCCACCAGCGCCCACCCGGCGTTGTAATCGGTGAAAACCTGGCTGATCACCAGGTTGCGCGCCTCCTCGCTAACAGATAGCGCTTCAGTGAGCAGATCCAGCACGTAGTAGACCTCTACACCGCGCGAGCGCATCACCTCCACAAACATGTCATGTTCCAGTTGCGCGCGTTCCACCCATAATACATCATCAAATAGCAATTCGTCGTGATTGGCTGGTGTAAGCCGCTGCAGGCTCAGTTCCGGCCGGTGCACAATGACCTTGCGCAAACGCCCAACTTCAGAAAAGACACCGAATCTGTTCATCGAATCCCTCCTGGCGTGTGAAAGCACAAAATCATTATATAACTTTCATCCTTGCAGGAATCCAGCGAATTATCCGGGGGTCAACTCCAGATCCCTTCCTGAACGAACTCGTGCCGGATAAAGTGGTTCAGCTCAGAACGAATACGCCGCGGGCGGCCATCCATCTCCAGACGGATGTTATCCACGTAATAATGCAGCTCAAGTTCAGCGGTTTCCGCGCTCACGGTTTTGATCTCAACCATAGGATCCTTCCAGTCACCGGGGACGATCTTATATTCCTGTTCCAACCAGTCGATCAAACCGGCGGAGAGGTCATCAAGGCGCAATTCCACGCGATCATCGGGGTGCTCTAGCAACTTCTTCAGCCCTTCCCAGTGCAACAATAACTCCTCGTTTCGCGCATCCCAAAGCCGGCGCAGCTGCCAGTAATCCTGATCGCTCAGCCAGCGGTCAGGGGTGGTGATCCACTCGCTGGTCAGTTCAGTCAAACTAGTTACCGCGCTCTCCACTGGTGTGACATATTCGGTCAGAATCTCCTCCAATTCATCCCTACTGAGTCCGCTGGTTTCACGCGAACGGATGCCCATGATCATCTGACGGATCTCCTCTTTAAGAAGGAGAAGTTGATTGTTTACACTACCCTCGCGGGTGAGCCGTTGAATGGCAAATTCGTTATCCTCCGCCATCTTTTCCAGATCAAAGCGTAAATGGTCCTCTGGAGAAAGTCCACGCGCCCAATCCCGTACCCGCTCAACCTGCGAACGGATGAAAACGACTTTCCTTTCAAGGTTGGAACCGAGCACAGCCGGATGCCCGGCGGCAACGCGAAACAGTGTTTCCTTGACGAGCGAAAGATCGTTCGATGCTCCAACGCTCACAGCAATGCTGTACCGCTGCTCGGCTGTAGGCTTGGTAAGGTTCACCAGGTAATCCGCCGCCAGGATCTTGTTGGGCATGTAAATCGTCGCCTGTTCATCCAGCGAGAGCAGCGTGGTCGAGCGCAGCCCCAGCCGCTGAACTTCGCAGATCTTGCCACTCACCAGGCGGATGAGATCACCTCGCCGGAATGGCGCCTCAATCAACAGGCTGAGCCCGCTGAAGATGTTGGAAAGGGTTTCCTGCAGTGCCAGACCCAGCACAAGGCCAAGCACTCCTGCACCCAATAGAACTGAACTTACATCCAACCCCCACATGGGCAGGATGATCAGCCCGGCGATGATGATGAGCAATAACGGGCCGAAGAGACTGAGCACTGGCAGCAGGATGTCATCCACCTGGCTTTCGGTGCGCCGCGCCCAGTTTTCTCCGTAGTAGACCAGCACGTCGCGGATGATGCGCCCGGTGATGTGTCCCACCAACAGAATGATGAGCGTCATTGACATGCGGACGAGAAAGCGCTGCATATCTTCTTCAGCTTCCAGGTATTTGATCGAAACCCGCAGACCGATCATGAACACCAGCAGCGAAAGTGGACGGCGAATGATCCCTAGGGCGATGTCTTCCACCTCGCCTGGCAGCGCGCGGGTGTAGCGCTTCATTAAAGGCATGACCACCCAGTAGAGGATTGAAGCCAGCAGCAGCCAGGCAGCGAGGTTAAGAACGAAGACAGGTAGTGGTGCTGAAAGGAAACTAAATTGAGACGGAAGTGGGATCTCAATTCCCAGGAGAGTTATCATGTTCCACCTATAATTAAGATATTATATATCTTAATTATAATATATCATCTTTTTCGAAAATGACAACACTATTTTTGCGAAAAATCACGCGGATTTCCTCTCGCGACAATCAGCACGATGTTTCAATGAAACCCGCATTAAGCGGTTTTTTCGATGACATACATCACCTTGTTTTTGATACCCTTCCCGTTATACTAGTATCAAAAGCAATGCAGCTTATCCATGTTTTCACGGGATAAGGATTAGACTATCCTGCTTAACCCGGCGGGATTTTAATTTTCAGTAGGAGAGATTCATGGACCTGTCATTTCTGGTGATCGTCCTTCAACTCATATTTCTCGAAGGAATCCTTTCCATCGATAACGCCGCCATCCTTGGTGCCATGGTCGCACCGCTGCCTGAACATGATGCCATTCCATGGCCAAAAGGACTTGCAGGTTTTGGCCGAGCCGCCAATAAACTGCTTGGACCCCAGCGGACAGCGGCATTAAAAGTGGGCTTGATCGGCGCGTACCTGGGCAGGGGGATCATGCTGGTAGCCGCGAGTTACATCATCCAAAACCCCTGGTTGAAGTTGATCGGAGCGGCTTACCTGATCAAATTAGCCCTGGATGACCTGAGTGCGACTGGATACAGCGGCGGTGAAGAACCCACAGACCGGCCGGTCAAAGATCGCACCTTCTGGCCAACCGTGCTGGCTGTAGAACTGATGGACCTTGCCTTCAGCCTGGATAACGTTGTGGCGGCCGTTTCACTATCCGACAAGTTATGGATCGTGATGCTGGGTGTGGCAATCGGTATCGTATTGATGCGTTTCGCAGCCGGGGTCTTCAGCAAGGTGGTCGAAAAAGCCCCCATCCTCAAAACCGCTGCTTACATCCTTGTTTTGAACATCGGCGTGGAATTATTGATCGAGGACCTGGCCCATGTGCACATTGGAGATTGGACCCGTTTTGGAATTTCAATTGCCACGATACTCCTAGCGCTGGCCTACGAGCGCTTCAAGTTCATGAAGGCTTTCCGACCGCTGCTGATCTGGTTAAGCCAGGGGTTCGCGCTGATCAATGGACTGATCACCTGGGTGTTTGCACCTCTTCGTGGTTTACTCGGTCT
>CAYMGO010000062.1:0-2008 GCA_964390015.1 uncultured Anaerolinea sp.
ATGTCAACTGCCTGATGACCAGAGCGTTCTGAATATATAATATGTGAGATGGGATGTGGATCCCGATGTAATCAAAATGGCTGAAATCCAGACCTTCCTTTCCGTAGGCATTGACGTGGGCACCACTACCACCCAGGTGGTTTTTTCGCGCCTTGGGGTATCCAACATCGCCCGCACCGGGCTGATTCCGCGTATAGCCATCACCGATAAGGTAGTGCTCTACCAAAGCCCCATCTTCCTCACTCCACTTATCGATCAGGATCTGGTGGATGCTGAAAAGCTGAACGAAATTGTGCGCCACGAATACCGGGCAGCGAACATCGAGCCTGCGCAGGTGGCCACCGGGGCGGTGATCATCACCGGCGAAACCGCCAAGAAAAAGAACGCGGATGCCATTCTTCACTCGCTATCAGGCCTGGCGGGTGATTTTATCGTCAGCGTCGCCGGCCCGAACCTTGAGAGCCTGATTTCCGGGAGGGGATCAGGAGCCGCGCAGTTTTCCAGGGAGCATTACACCACGGTCACCAACCTGGATATCGGCGGCGGAAGTGCCAACTGTGCGGTCTTCAGGAGCGGCAACCTGTTGGGTGGAGCGGCAATGAACTTCGGCGGCAGGATACTAACTATCGACCACAACAGCGGGCGCGTCCTCCACATCGCCCAACCCGCCAGGTACATTTTGCAGGATTGTCAGCTGAGATTGGAACCTGGTGACGTCCCCTCGTTAGTAGACCTTCGCGGTTTCACCGAACGCATGGCAGCGCTAACGGTTGAGCTCATTGAAGGCAGAACTTCTCCATTGGCGCAGTTGTTGTATTTAACTCCACCTTCACCGGTTTCCGGTCTGGGGTCGATCCTCATGTTCAGCGGCGGCATCGGCCATTACTACTACAATCCATTATTAATTAATTCTCTTTCTGATGTAACTATTCACGATGATGTGGGGCCACTGCTCGCGGAGAGCCTGCGGACAAACAAAGACCTCTTGGCATACCAGGTGACTGAACCAGCTGAGACACTGCGTGCCACTGTGCTTGGAGCGAGCACCCAGACGGTTTCGCTGTCGGGTTCCACCATCTGGGCGGAACGCGAGATACTTCCCCTGAAAAACATCCCTGTTCTTCACTTGAAGGTGGAACCCGTGCTTGAGCCCGCTGAGCTGGCAGCCGGGTTGGAGAGTGCAGTTCGTCGGGTAGACCTGGATCCACATAAGGACCAGTACGCCCTGGCACTTGATCTTGTCTCCAGCCTGGATTTCCCATCCCTGCAGCGCCTGGCAGCCGGAATCGCTGATTTTGCCGTGTCCCTGCCCATCCAGATGCCGCTGCTCATCATCGTGGAACGGGATTACGCCCGGGCGCTGGGACAGACCGTGAAAAGCATCATGCCGGACCGGCCGCTTCTCGTCATTGACCAGATTGGGTTGATGGAAGGGGATTACATTGACATCGGTAGCCCGTTGATGGATAGCCGGGTGGTGCCGATCAGCGTGAAGACGCTTGTCTTTTACAATTAGACCTCATTTGATATTCACCTTATAATCAGGATAGATATTGATGAGTACTTGAAACAAGCGGAGAATTGATGCTTTTACGGACAAAACTGCACGGAAAAACCTACGAATTCCCCGATGTTCGCCTGCTGATGGGCAAGGCCAACGAGGAGAAATCGGGGGACCGCCTGGCCGGCGTTGCTGCGGATTCCGCAGTTGAGCGCATTGCCGCACGCCTGGTGCTGGCGGAACTGCCGCTGTGGGTGCTGCGGCAGAACCCGGCTGTGCCGTATGAAGCGGACGAGGTCACCCGCGTGATCCAGGACGCGGTTGATGAAGCGGTTTTCGCTGAGATCAAAGACTGGACGGTTGGGGAGTTCAGAGAATGGCTGCTGGCAGATACTACTACAAGTGGGATGATCCAGCGCATCTCAACCGGTCTGACCGCTGAAATTGTGGCAGCGGTGACCAAGTTGATGTCCAACCTTGACCTTGTGTACGCGGCCAGCAAGATCC
>CAYMGO010000062.1:2108-4802 GCA_964390015.1 uncultured Anaerolinea sp.
TGGGAGATACCCACCCAGAACTGCGTGCTGGCCCACGTGACTACCCAGATGAAATGTATGCAGTCAGGATCACCTGTAGGGCTGGTCTTTCAATCCATCTCGGGTTCGCAAAAGGGCTGCGAATCGTTTGGCATCAGCGTGGGAATGCTGGATGAAGCGTACGAACTGGCAAAGAAGTACTGTTTCCCCGCGGGGCCGAACTTCATGTACTTTGAAACCGGCCAGGGGTCTGCATTATCCGCTGACGCGCACAACGGTTGGGACCAGTTGACACTGGAAGCGCGCAATTATGGTCTTGCCAGGCGCTACCATCCCTTCCAGGTGAACACCGTGGTTGGCTTCATCGGCCCCGAGTACCTGTACGATGCCAACCAGATCCAGCGCGCCGGTCTGGAGGATCACTTCATGGGCAAACTGACTGGCATTCCCATGGGGGTGGATGCCTGCTACACAAACCACGCGCGCGCTGATCAAAACGCCAACGAAAACCTGGCGGTACTGCTCACTGCTGCCGGGTGTAATTACTTCATGGCCGTACCCATGGGTGATGACTCGATGCTTTCTTATCAGTCCACATCCTATCATGATACGTCTTCCCTCAGGCAGTTGTTCAAACTGCGGCCTGCGGCTGAGTTTGAAGTCTGGTTGGAATCGATCGGGTTGATGAAAGATGGCTGGCTGACCGAACGTGCCGGAGACCCAACCTTCTTCTTAAGGCGATGAGCGCATGATGATGGAAGAAGATAAGTTCAATGCAATTGTAGAAAATATCCTCCGCCAGCTGCGCGATGAGGGTCTGATCCCAAATGAGCCAAACAAAGGCAACGATGCCAATGTTGTGCAACCTGGTCCGGCAGCTGTGACGATTCCAGAACCTGCCTCCCGCAGACCGCAGGCAGCTTTCACACCTCTGCCGGATGTTGACCTGCCAGACCCGGCGAGTGACACCTTACGCTACCAGCCGCGGGTCAAGAATGCCAGAGACCCGGCGGCGCTTAAGGAACTTATCGCGTCAACCTCCGCCCGTATTGGCGTGGGAAGGGCAGGACCGCGTTACACCACGCCCTCGCTGCTGCTCTTCCAGGGTGATCACGCCATCACCCAGGACGCTCTGTACCGCGAGATTGATCAGCGCCTGCTTGATGAATTCAACCTGATGACCGTAGAGACCAGGGTCACCGGAGGCAGGGAGGAGTACCTGCTGCGGCCGGACCTGGGGAGGCAGTTGAGTGATGTGTCGCGTCAGATGGTCGATGAAAAATGCCTCAAAAACCCCGACATCCAGCTGGTAGTCGGTGATGGCTTGAGCGCGGCAGCAATCGAAAGCAACCTGCGGCAGATCTTACCGGTGATCGTTCAGGGCACCCAGGCGGCGGGATTGCGTTTCGGCACGCCTTTTCATATAAAATATAGCCGGGTCGGTGTGATGAACGATATTGGCGATATCATCCAGCCGCGGGTGCTGATCCTGTTGATCGGTGAGCGGCCTGGCCTGGGCAGGGCCGAAAGCATGAGCGCTTATATGGCTTACAGGCCGAAGACTGGCGACAATGATTCAGACCGTGATGTGGTGTGCAATATCTTTGAAAATGGCGGCACCAATCCGCTTGAAGCCGGCGCCTTTATTATTCAGTTCGCGCAGAAGATGATGCAATTTGAGGCCTCCGGGGTGAAACTGAAGCTGGCAGCAGGGTAGGAGCATATGGCAATTTTAGACAGGATCCAGGCAAAAGCGCTATCCGTACAGCTCATTCCGCGTGTTGAGCGTGATTTCGCGCAGCGGCTTAACTTGCGAGCTGACCAGGTTTCTCTTGGTCTTATCACTGCGGATAATGATGACGCCACTTACGTCTCCATCGACCACGCCACCAAGATGGCAAATGTGGAGGTAGTGTACGCGCATTCCTTCTATGCTGGCGCCAGGCATGCCTCAGGGTTGCTTTCAGGAGAGATCATCGCCATTCTGGCTGGACCCAATCCCAATGATGTGAGCGAGGGTTTAAAAGCCGCTGTGGCTTACCTGGAAAATGAAGCCTGCTGGTTCTCCGCCAATGAAGATGCCTCCGTGGCCTTCTTCCCGCATGTAATCTCGCAGACCGGTTCATTCCTTTCACAGGCGAACAATCTGAAATTAGGAACCCCCATCGCTTACCTGGTCGCTCCGCCAATGGAGGGTCTGGTGGCGTTAGATGCTGCGCTCAAGGCTGCGTCTGTCTCCATCGTTTCGCTGACCATGCCGCCATCGGAGACCAACTTCATGGGGGTCATTCTCACTGGTGATCAGCCAGCTTGCAAGGCGGCGGCGCAGGCCTTCCAGGAGAAGGTCCTGGAAGTCGTCAGGAACCCGATCAATTCAGCATAAATCCAAAAAATTTACTTATACTGAGGTGCCAACATGGAAATGACAAAACCGATCACGTATTTCTCAGCAGCTGGTGATGTGAATACCAGCCGCACCTTTGAACTTGCCCGTGAACGCGCGCAGGAGCTGGATATCAAAAACGTAATTGTTGCCTCGACCTCGGGCGCTACCGGTGCTCTGGCGGCTGAGTACTTCCAGGATTTTCATGTCATCGTTGTCTCACACTCTACAGGTCTTCGTGAAGCGAACCTGCAGGAATTGAGCGACGAGAACCGCAGGAAGATCGAGGCATATTCCGGAAGTATTCTCACAGCAACCCACGCTTTTGGCGG
>CAYMGO010000062.1:4902-13335 GCA_964390015.1 uncultured Anaerolinea sp.
TTCGCATAGAAAAAAATGCTGCGAGGAAATCGCAGCATTTTCAATAACGGAGAACGGTTTTGCTCGATATATTTGGTCATTCCCGTTTTTTCCGGAAATCGCCATCAGGTCAATTCGTATAACTCCACGATGATGCCATCGGTATCCTCAGGGTCAAGAAACACCAGTTTCCTCCCCGGTAGTTCGATCACCTCTGCGCTTTTCAACCTGATGTTGTTTCCTTTGATCTTTTGCACCATCAGGTCCAGGTCATCGACCACAATACAGACGTGGTGAAACCCCGGGCCATGCTGCTTGAGGAACTCGTGGTATTCATTACCTTCAACCGATGTGGGTTCAAGCAGTTCCAAACGGGTTTTTCCGACAGGCAGCCAGGCCAGTTCAAGGTCCATGCTGGGAACGTTTTCAATGGAATCCAGGTTGATTCCCAATATCCCCTGCCAGAAGCCAAGCGATTTGGCTATATCCGGCACCACGATCCCAATGTGGTCAATGTTCAATACTCGCGACATTTTACCTCCATGGTCAAGCGGGTTTCTGTTTCGAAGGCCTCCCGAACATTTTTTTCACTTCCGCTGCGACCGAGGGCAGCAGTACCAAAGGCAGGATCAACTCCCACTGTGCCCATCCTAACGGGACTGTGTCAAAAATCCTGTTCAGGAATGGCACATAAATAACCAGGAATATCAGCACCAGAGAAGCCAGCACGCCAATATTCATCCACTTATTTTTAAAGACGCCGATTTTCAGCAAGGGGAAGTATTCAGAGCGCGAGGTGTAAGCCCGCAGCAGTTCTGAAACCGAGAGTGTCACAAACGCCATGGTCTCGGCAAACTCCGGCTGTTCAGGGTGGGCGCGCAAGCCGATGAAGTAGGCGAGCAGCACCGCGGTGGTGATGGCGATGGTCTGTACGATGATCCCGCCGCGCATGTACTTGTTGATGATCGATTCCTTCGGCGGCCTGGGCTGCTGGTCCATAATATCAGGGTCACCAGCTTCATTGGCGAGTGCCAGTGCCGGCGCGCCATCGGTGACCAGGTTCAGCCACAACAGTTGTATCGCCGTAAGCGGAGATTTGCCTGTGAACAGAGTGGAGAGGAAGATGATCATGATCTCGGCGATGTTACAGGAGATGAGGTAGTACACGAACTTGCGGATGTTGCTGTAAATGATGCGCCCCTGTTCAATGGCAGAAACAATGCTGGCGTAGTTGTCGTCGGTGAGCACCATATCAGCAGTCTCTTTGGCGACATCGGTCCCGGTGATACCCATGGCCACACCAATATCCGCGCGTTTGATCGCCGGGGCGTCGTTCACGCCGTCACCGGTCATAGCCACAACCTGGTCGTTGGCGCGCAGCGCGTCCACGATCTTCATCTTGTGTTCTGGTGAGACACGGGCAAAGACATCCGTGGTTTTTACCGCTTCGCGGATTTCCGCGTCGCTTAGCAGGCTCAGTTCTGAACCCGTACGCACGTTACGCCCGGGCAGCAGCAGATTGATGGATTTTGCGATGGCAGCCGCCGTGTTGGGATAATCTCCCGTGATCATGATGGTTCGGATGCCAGCGTTGCGCGCTTTTTCCAGCGCCGGGTTGACTTCCGGGCGCGCCGGGTCGATCATCCCCACCATGCCGACAAATACCAGGTCGCTTTCCAGATCGTCAATATCAAGTTCATCGCCTTTCGTCCGCGGCGCGTGCGGCACCAGTTTGTAAGCCAACCCCAGTACCCGCAGCGCATCTTTTGTTAAATTGTCATTTGCTTCAAGAATGCGCTTGCGGCCTTCATCATCGAGCGGTTTTTCGCTATCGTCAATCTGCGTGTATTTATTACATAAGTTCAAAACTATATCCGGTGCGCCTTTCACAACAATGGCGTACCAGTCTTTTTTCGACTCGTCATGAATCGGTGAGGCGTCGTTGACCTGTACACCCCTGGTGGAGTGAATGGTAACCATCCGTTTGCGGGTCGAGTCAAAAGGTACTTCGTTCTCACGGGGATATTTTTCTTTGAGTTCACCCAGGATGACACCGGCTTTTGCCGCTGCAACGATGATCGATCCTTCCGTGGGGTCGCCGATGAGGTGGAAGGTGTCGTTTCCATCACCACTGACCGTCTCAAGGTAGGAATCATTGTTGAGCACGCCCACCCACAACGTGGTGGCGAGCGCGGGATAATCGCTGACGTCAATTCTTTTCCCCTCGAAGTTGAAATCACCCACGGGGGTGTAACCTGTACCGGTCACTTCGAAATCCCTGCCATCCGTCCAGATGCGGGTGACGGTCATTTCATTCTGGGTGAGTGTTCCGGTCTTATCCGAGCAGATGACGGTTGCTGAACCGAGCGTCTCAACAGAGGCCAGTTTACGGATCAACGCGTGACGCCGCACCATTTCGCGCATACCCATCGCCAGGCTGATGGTCACTACTGCGGGCAGTCCTTCGGGGACGGCGGCGATGGCCAGGCTGACGGCGATCATAAACCCATCAACGAGCGTCTTTATCAATCCTTCAGACCCGCCGGGGCCAAGCAGGTGGCGCACAACGATCACGACGAATACCAACGCGCAGATCCCCAGGGAAGCCCAGCCAAGGACTTTCCCCAGTGAATCCAGGCGCTTTTGCAGCGGAGTCTCCTCTTCCTCAACACTCTGCAGCATATCGGCGATCATGCCCAGCTGGGTCTTCATGCCTGTACCGATGACAATCCCCTCGCCGCGTCCGTAGGTAACCGTAGTACCCATGAAGGCGGTATTCTTGCGGTCGCCGAGGGGAATATCGTTTTCCAGGCGGAACGAGGCGTTTTTCTGTACCGGCACAGACTCGCCTGTGAGAGCAGCTTCATCGATACGCATGTTGATGGATTCCACCAGGCGCAGGTCTGCAGGGATGAAATTCCCGGCTTCGAGGAATACCACGTCACCCGGTACGAGTTCTGGCGCAGGGATACTCACCCGGTGGCCATCGCGCAGTACCGAGGCTTCAGGAGCTGCCATTTTCTTGAGAGCAGCCAACGCTTCTTCAGCCCGGCTTTCCTGTACAACGCTGAGGATGGTGTTTAAGATAACGATTGCCATGATTACAGCGGCTTCAACGTAGTCACCCAGCAGCGCGGAGATGATTGCTGCGACCAATAAGAGGATCACCACGAAATTATTGAGCGCGTTGATCACGCGTTGCAGGAATGTGGTACCTTCTTTGGCAGTGAGTTCGTTGCGTCCGTATTGCGCGAGCCGTCGGGCTGCTTCCTCTGAAGTTAAACCATGTGCAAGTTCGGTCTGCAGCTTCTCAGCGACCTCGGAGGATTCGAGGGAGTGAAAACCGATTGATAGATCCAGGTCCTTGATATTTTCCATTGTCCTTTTCCGTGCTTCAAATGATCGTCGGCTTTGAAAAAATCGACTTTGTGGATTTCTTTCCCGCTTACCATTCACCAGGAAGATAAAGAGTGCAAATGTCCGGTTGGGCTAATGATAGTAAAGGGCAAAACTTGCATTTCTTGTTTTGGGGCATTGTCGAACATCAAAATCCGAATCACTTTTAATAGCGGGGCAGGGCAATGCGCTGTGAGGGCTTTCTGAGTGGTAAATTAACGTGGAGCAAGGGCGGATTGTGGGCATAATGACAGCGCAAGCGCAGCCTGGTCATCTTTCAATGCATACCACCGGGCGGTGGCGGGGTTCAGCTGGAAGCCCTTTGTTAGTGATCCAAAGCAAAGCGGGTAAAAACTCCAGTGAAGCCGCTCACCGCCGGCGATTTGTCAAAAATGATTAGCCCAGGTATGCGGTTCTCAGCACCTCTGATTGTTTGAGTTCCTCCACATTACCTGAAGCCACAACCTCACCCTGCTGCAGCACGTACCCTCTCGAAGCGTATTCAAGTGTGAGGTGCACGTTCTGCTCCACCAGGAAGACGGTCGTTCCCTTGGAATTGATCTCTTTGATGGTGTCAAAGTTCTGTTCTACCAGGATAGGTGCAAGGCCTAGGGAGGGCTCGTCGAAGATCATCAACTTCGGTTCGCTCATCAAGCCGCGCCCGATCGAGAGCATGGATTGTTCTCCACCGGATAGCGTTCCGGCGACCTGGTTGACCCTTTCCTTTAATCTCGGATACAACGCGAAAACATCCATCATGCGTTTTTCGATTATTACATTGTCTTTTTCGAGGTAAGCGCCCATGCGCAGATTCTCGCGCACCGTCATTTTTGGGAAGATGCGCTTGCCCTCAGGAACGATAGATATTCCTGCGCCGATGACTTTGTGCGTGGGGATGCCAGTGATCTCTTTACCATCAAAAATGATCTTACCCTTGGTGATCTTCACCAGGCCTAAAATCGCCTTGATGAGGGTGGATTTTCCCGCGCCGTTCGATCCGAGCAGGCAGGTGACCGTACCTTCCGGTACATCCAGAGACACATTTCGCAGCATTTCGTTCTTGCCATAAACCGTGGTAATGTTGTCGAGTTGAAGAAGCAAATTATCCATTAGACTGCTCCATGCTTCCCAAGATATGCGGAAATAACTTCCGGATCTTTGATGACTTGTGCGTACGAACCTTCAGCGATCTTCTTGCCGAAGTTGATCACAAAAACGTTTTCAGTGATCATTTTGATCACGGCCATCACGTGTTCAACGATGACGATGGTGATATCCTTGGATTCCGATTTAACTTTTTGAATATCTTCCATCAACGTTGTGATCTCTTCGGGGACCATACCTGCTGACGGTTCGTCGAGCAGGAGCAACTTCGGTTCCATCGCCATTGCCCGGCAAATCTCCACACGGCGGCGGTCGATCTGCGCCAGGGAACCGGCAGGCTGACTGGATTTTTTAATCAGTTCGGGGTTGAAAGTGTTCAGCAGGTATAGGGCTTTCTCATGCGCCCGGGAGACTTCGCTGGCCAGGTTTTTACGGTCCGCGACCGCGCTGCCAAGCCATTTTTTCTGCTTTGAGTGCATCCCGATGAAAACATTATCGAGGATGGACAGGTCCAGGCAGAGCCGGCTCGCCTGAAACGTCCTTGCGATACCTCTGCGGGCGATCTCGGTCGCGGATTTCTTCGCCATGGCTTCACCTTCGAAGAAGAAATCGCCGTCAGTTGGTGTGTACAGGCCGGTGAGCATGTTGAAGATCGTGGTCTTACCCGAACCGTTGGGTCCAATCAAGCCCATGATCGAATTCCGTTTGATCTGCATGTCGATGTGGTCTACAGCTACCAGGCCACCGAATTGGATTGTGAGACCTTTCGTTTCAAGAATGTTATTGTTTTCAGTCATTTTGCTCACCTCCTGCATTTTTTGCCGCGGGAGCACGCAATTTGGATTTTGCCTTTGCCAGCAGGTCTTTGTAATCCCTTGGAACGAATGGGATCAGCCCTTTGGGTTTGAAGATCAACATGATGATCAACAGCAGGCCGTAGATCAGGAAACGATATTCCTGGATGAACCTGAGTTTTTCTGGCAGGGTGATCAGCAGGATTGAACCGAGGATGATCCCGAAGACGTTGTCCATTCCACCGAGGATGACGATGGAAACCATCACCAGCGACCGGTCAAACACGAAGTTGGGCGGAGAAATGAAACCGATCAGGTGGGCAAAGAATGCGCCTGACAGCCCGATGAAGCAGTTCCCCAGTACGAAGATGACCAGCTTCCAGTAGTTGATCCGGACCCCATTCGTGCGGGCGGCGACTTCATCATCACGGATGGTCGCGGCTGTGACACCTACCCAGGAGTTATAGATGCGGTAACAAATTAAAGCCACCACGATCGCCAGGAGCAATATCAGGTAGTAATAGTTGGCGTATTTATGCAGCGTGATGAAGCCCAGGTTAATGGCTTCGTTGAAGGAATAACCGAAGAAGGTCAGGTAGGGGATGTTCTTGAGCCCCTGTGGACCACCGGTGAACTCCACATTCTCCACCAGGATCACCACCATGAATTGGAATGCGATGGTGACCAACGCCAGGTAATGACCTTTTGTTTTGAGTACGGGGATGAACAAGATAATGGAGAACAAACCGGTCACCAGCATGCCAGCAAGGAGGGTAGCCCAGGAAGGCCACCCGGCGTTGAGGGACAGCAGGCCGGCGGTGTAGGCGCCAAAGGCCATAAAAGCTGCGCCGGCGAGGTTCATCATGCCTGTGCTTCCCAGCTGCAAGTTCAACCCAAGGCAGGCGATGATGAACATGATGGCATTGATAAGAACGAAAAGCCAGTACGCGCTTTTTACCAGCAGGAAGGGCGGCAGCAGCAGCAGAACCAGGGCGCCAATTATGGCAACGGTCTTATGAGCAGCAAAAGCTGCTTTCAGCCCTGCTTTGATCCCGGGAACTCGATTGAGAAGGATCAAAACGGCAGCACCGACCACAACCTCAGCGATCAGGACCCAACCGCCTTCAATGAGGAAGATGGCCATGACGGCGAAGAACGCAACCGCCTCCAGTAGAAGTACTACCAGGATTCCAAGCGGCCCAGATAATTTATGTTCACTGATCTCAGTCATGTGTCTCTCTCCTCTCTACACGCGCTCGGATGTTTTCTCGCCGAGGATACCGTTTGGCCTGAAGATCAGGAACAGAATCACAACGAGGAAAGCAAACACACGTTTATTTTCAGAACCAATGGGGAGCGCCGCAGCAGCAAGGGTTTCCATCAGACCGAAGAGGATTCCCCCGACGATCGCCCCGAACACATTCCCAAGCCCGCCGATGACCGAGGCGGAAAAGCCGATGACACCCATGATGGCACCCATGTTGAACTGGATACGGCCGTAGTACAAACCGAACAAAATACCTGCGATTGCTGCTACGGCAGCGCCGATGAGGAAGGTCATATCAATGGTGCGGTTGAAGTTCACGCCCATCATCTTGGCAGCTTCATCATCCTGGGCAACCGCGCGGATGGCGGATCCCATTTTTGTTCGATTGATGATGTAGTACACCACAATGATCGTGATGACACCAATTGCCATGATGATCAGGTTTTCATAACGGATGAATACATTCCCTATTGTAAAGTTGCCTTGCGGCAGAAGCGTAGGGAAGAACTGCGGATTCGCGCCTAACGGGTAGAGCAAACGGACAGCTTCACGCACAGCGATGCCTAAACCCAGCGTGACCAGCAGGCTGATGATCATCGGGGCTTTCATCACCGGTCTTATCGCCAACCTTGCAGTAGCGATAGCGACAACTGCGGTAAGGAGCATTGATCCGATGAACATCAGGATGAGCATAAAAATGTTATCCCCCAACCCGAGAACTTCGCCCAACATGTACATTACCAGTGCCATGAACCCGCCCAACATGAAGAAGTCACCATGACCGAAGTTGATCAGGTCCAGAACACCGAAATAGAGGGTAAACCCAACAGCAACCAGCGCGTACATCATGCCAAGCATGAGTCCGTTGATCGACTGCTGGATGATCATTTCAAAACCAGACATGTATTTCTCTCCTCTCAACAGCAGTATTGGTACAACATCTGAAACGAACTTGCGAAGAGTGTTACCCTGGTGATTATGTCTGTTTCAGCAAGAGTTGAGAGTTGTGAACCCGAAGGTTCACAACTCTCGTTGTAACGTTTTTTAGCGCATTCTATTCAGCGCCGGGCATCTTCCTCACACCGGATGCATATTCGGAATTCGGCCAGTAAACCCATACTCCATCCTGGGCAACATAAGCGCTTGCCAGCGGGATCTCGTTCTGTCCAAATTCATTGAATTTTACCGGTCCGATAATGGTGTCGGTTAGATCGGTTACGTTGATCTTCTCGGCAACTTTTGCGCGGTCAGGACCAACTTCTTCGATGGCTGTGATGATGATCTGAGCAGCTACGTACGCGAAGGGGCCGTAGGCTTCCGGGGGTTCCTTGAATCCGGCGGCATCGTAAGCGGCTTTAAAAGCGGGGCCGCCAGGCAAGTTTTCCAGCGGAGGGCCATCCAACCATGCGACGACGCCTTCAGCATTCTCGGCGCCGACACCTTCAATGAAGGCATCCGTCTTGATACCGGAAGTTCCTTCAAAGGGGATGTCGGTCATACCCAACTTGACCATCTGCGTGCGGATAGGTACACCAATGTCGGTCAATCCGCCGAGGTAAAGGACGTCGGGGTTCTCATCTTTGATCTTGGTGAGCTCAGTAGTAAAGTCACCTTGATCGATGGTGACACCCTGCTCAGAGAGAACGGTTAATCCAAATTCAGGTGCCCAGTGCTTGATCCATTCCAGGTGACCCTTGCCGTAATCGGAGGTGTCATAGAGGATGGAGATGGTCTTGGCTCCAAGCACTTCAGCCATGAACTTGGCATTGGCCTGGTTCTGCTCCACCTGGGTTCCGTTAGTGCGGGAAACTTCGATGTAGTCGTTGCCGTAGGTGATAGCCGGGAGAACAGCACCCCAGACAATATTTGCCATACCATTGTTGTGGAACGTGT
>CAYMGO010000063.1:0-13157 GCA_964390015.1 uncultured Anaerolinea sp.
AACTGCTATATTACTTCTCCCTTTGGTAGGTGTCCAGTTTTTGGGGTCCATTACATAGTGAAACGAGAGCCGTAGGGGTGTACTGCTCCGGTAAGAACAACCGGAGTGCAAAGAACACGACGTTACGCCCCCTTGAAAGCCGGAAACTCAACGAAGTGCGTTTCAAACCGATCTTTTTTCCAGAACATTGTGATCAGTGATTAATGGTCAGACTGTAGGGGAGGTTCATGAACCTCCCCTACCTTGATGCCCAGGATTTGCAGCACGGCCTGCAGCCTGGAATCCGGGTCGTCTTCGTCGCGGTGGCGCACCAGTTCGCGGGCGATGTGCAGGTTCAAGCCGGCCAGTTCAGCGCGCGCTTCATCGAGCGAGACAACCAGGTCGCGGCTGGTGGGTCCGCCTGTGGCGAGCGCCAGCTGCCCCGGAGAAAAAATTTCGTAGATATACGCCCCGCCGGGTTTTAAGCCGTCGATCACGCGGCGGTGCAGCTGCACGCGCTCAGGCCGGGGCATGTGGCAAAAGAAGTCGATAATGACATCCCACGAGGCGGGCGCGATAACGAAGTCGTTGAGGTCGGCGGTGACGGTGGTAATGCTCACGCCTTTGATCGTGGCCAGGCGCAGTGCCTTGGCGTTACCCACCGCGGATTGATCCACCGCGGTCACGTCAAATCCGAGCTGGGCCAGGTAGACGGCGTTGCGGCCTTCGCCCTCGCCCAAAGAAAGCGCTCGGCCGGGTTGAAGCTGCGCGGCACAATCCACCAGAAACTTATTCGGCCGGGTGCCGAAACGGTAGTCGTCAGAGGCGTAACGTTGATCCCACATAGGCTGCCATTATAGCGCCAATCAACTTCACTGTGAGGCAGGATTGGTCGATGGTCACACCAAAAAATCCCACCACAGGCACATGCGATGCGGATGGAGAATCAGTAAAATTTTACCAGCCCCATCAGGGGACATTGATATTTGGAGAGTAAATAATGCGAATTGTGACCGATAGCGGGACGGATGTAAATTTTACCCCCGAAGAAATGAAACAATTCAACGTGCACGTGGTGCCGTTGACGGTGACCCTGGGCGGAAAATCCTACCGCGAAGGTATCGATATCCATCCTGACGCGTTCTACCAGCTGCTCGATGAGACAGGCTCGCTGCCGGTCACCTCGCAGCCGGCGGCGGGGGAGTTTGCCGCGCTGTACCGCGAACTGGCGCAGACCGACCCCGAGATCCTGTCGATCCACATTTCCTCCGGGCTGAGCGGCACCGCGGATTCAGCGCGCGCCGGGGCAGCCATGGTGCCTGAAGCCAACGTGACCGTGATCGATACCAAAACGCTGTCGGTTCCATCCGGCTGGCAGGTGGAAGCCGCCGCACGCGCGGCGCACGCCGGCTGGCCGCGGGAAAAAGTGCTTGAACTGGTATCGCGCATCGGCAGTGCGACGGACGTGCTGTACACGCTCAAGGAATTAAAGTACCTCATTCACGGCGGGCGCATCAGCCACATGAAGGGCCTGATCGCCTCCGTGCTCAACATCAAGCCGATCATCGGCGTGGAAAAAGTACGCGGCACTTACGTCAACATCGGCCAGGCGCGCTCGTTCAGCAACGCCATCAAGAGCGCCGGCGATTATATCAGCCGCAAGGTGGCACAGGGCATGAACCTGCGGGTGCAGGTGGTGCACGCCGCCAACCCTGAAGGAGCGCAGATGCTGGCAGAGGAGATCGCCTCGCGCTTCAAGGTGGATTGGGTGCCGGTGCGCCAGCTCTCGCTGGTGCTGGGCGCGCACGTAGGCCGCAGCATGGTGGGCGTGTGCTACGCCCCGGCGGGCGAGTTCGAAGCGCTGCCGTAAGCGGCATTATTGTACAAGTAGATCGGGCAGGGTTGAATCCCTGCCCGAATTTTTGTTGTGGAGAGCCAGGGGGAGGGAGATTATTCGTATTTAAATCGCAGCACGCCGATGACGAAGAAGACCAGCGCGAAGCCTGTGAGGATCGCGGATTCCAGCAGCACACCCTGCACGCCTGCGCCGCGGACGAGGATATCCAGCATGCCCTGCATCGACCAGTAAGTGGGCAGCGCCTGCGCGGCGGTGCGGATGACCCCGGGGAAAAGTTCGATGGGGTACCAGCAGCCGCCCATCATGGCCATGACCATGCCGATCATGATGCTCAGCCCATTGCCCTGGGCTTCTGTTTTAACGAAAGTGCCGAGCATGGTACCCAGCGCGCCGGCGGCCAGCGCGGAGGTAATGATGATGAGCGCGGTGGCGGCCGGAGAGTTGCCCCAGTTGAGCTTGAGCACCAGCGCGCCGAAGCTTACGAGGATGGCCATCTGCACCACGGCTGTGAGCACCTGCCCCAGCACCGTGCCGGCCAGGTAGGTGGCCTTAGAGGTGGGCGTGACGAGGACGCGGCGCAGCGTGCCCAGCTGGCGTTCCATGGCAAACATGGCGGAAAGGCCGATGAGGGGGATGAAGACCCAGGTGATCATCTGCCCGGCGGCGGAGTTGGCGTTGGGGTCGTAATTGATGGTGTCTTTGGTGGCGGCGCGCACCTCGGTGAGGCGCTGTGGTGCTGCTTTTAACTGCGCGTAGGCATCATCCAGCGCGGCATCGAAGAAAGCCTGACGATCAGCGGGGGAGGGGAAGGGGACAATGCCTTCAGCCTGGCCTGTGCTGGCGGCGGCGATATCGACCGCGCTGCTGACGCGGGTGAGGGCGGTGTTCACGCCCTGCTGGATGGCGAAGGCGCGCACGTTGTTGGGCTGCTGGCGCAGTTCCACCTCAACACCGCCAGCCTGCAGCGTTTCAATGGTGAACTGCGGCGGCAGGATGAGCACGGCCGAGATCTGGCGTTCCTCGAACTCAGAAATTGCCTCCTCGTAGTTCATCACCGAAGGGCGCACCGCGCTGGAGCGTTCCAGTTCATCGATCAATGCGGCCGAGAGGGGTGAATTTGCCTGGTCGACCACAAAAAAGAGGATGCGCTGGTCATTGCTTGGACCGGTACCGCCGCCCAGCAGGAAGGTGAAGAAGATGGGCAGGATGAGGAAGAACCCCCACTCAATGGGACTGGTGAAGCGCAGCAGGGTGTCTTTGCGGAAAATGGCAAGGATGCGTTTCATATCCAGCTCCTCACTGCCGCGCCAGGCCGCGCTTGCTGAGCCAGAACGCGGCCGCAATGAACAGCAGCGCACCCATGACGAGCAGCGCGATGACGGGTGTACGCACCACCGCGATGCTGCCGCCGCGAGCAAGATCCATGAAGCCCTCCATGCCCCAGGCGTTGGGCGATACCTTGCTGAGCGTCTGCACCCACCCGGGCAGCATGGTGATATCAAAGAAGGAGCCGCCCAGCAGGCCGAAGATGAGCATCACCGCCGAGCCCACCGAAGCGATCTGCCCGGGGGTCTTGAGGAAGGCGGCGATGATCATACCCCAGCCGGTAGCAGCGAAGGCAGCAGCCAGCACCAGCAACACCACCGCCAGCGGGTTCCCCCACTGTAAACGAAAGAGCAGGGAAGTGCCGCCGATGAGGATGAAGAGCTGCATGACGGCGGTGAGGAAGATTCCCAGCACCTTGCCGCCGAGCACCTGTGCCGAGGTGGTGGGGGAGATGAGCATACGCGCCAGCGTGCCCTGGCGGTTCTCCACCAGCAGCGAGCGCGCGCCGTAGGTGACGGTGAACATCAGGAACATCAACGCCATGCCCGGCGCCATGTAAGCGAGGATATCAAATTCGACCGCGCCGCCGCCTTCAGTGGTGTTGACCAGTTTTATGGCAGAACCAGCGTCGGCAGACTCCGCCATTTTTTCGGCGGCGCTCGTGCCCGCCTGCACCGATTGTTCCGGGGTGATGATGCCGTCCTCGAGCAGCCGGGTGACGGTTACCTGGCCGGCGATGCGGCTGACCTCAACGCGGTCCAGGAAAGCTTCAAGGATTACCTTGAGGATGCCAGCGCTGGTCGGTTGCATGGGATTGGCGTAGAACTCCACCTGCACAAGTTCAGGCGGTGCAGACCTCTGCGGCGGGGGGATGATGGAATCGGTAAAGCCGGCAGGGATGAGGATGGCGGCGGAGTACTCATCCTGGTCCACCGCCGCGCGCGCGGCAGCCGGGTCAGTGAGCTTAACTGGATCAAGCAGCGAATCGAGGTCAGCCGAGGTGAACAGCTCAACGAGCGCGTTGCCCAGCTGGCCGCCGTCCTGGTTGACGATGGCGACGGGGATATCAGTGATGCCGCTGTTGGCGCTGCCGCCGGAAAAACGGCCGGTGATGGCGCCCATGCCGAGGGTGAGCAGGAAGGGCGCGAGCAGCATCAGCACCAGCGCGGAGCGGTCGCGGAAGATCAGGCGCAGGTCCTTCAGCGCGATCTGCAATAATTTGCGCATAGCCATAATATCAATCCCTCAGTGCGCGGCCGGTGAGATGCAGGAAGACGGCTTCGAGGTTGGGCTCGCGGATATCAACGGAGTGGATCTTAATGCCCATGCGGTCGGCTTGCGTCACCGCCGGGGCCAGCAGCTCCTCGGCGGAAGGGGTGACGATGGAGACCTCGTGGTCGATGGGGATGGCCTGCAGCACGCCGGGCAGGGTCTTGAGCGCGTCGACCAGGGGCTGCGGATCTTCGCTCTCGCTGATATGCAGGATGAGCGTATCGGTCTCACCGACCTGGCGGGTGAGCTCGGATTGGGTGCCGAGGGCGATGAGCTCGCCGTGGTCGATGATGCCCACGCGGTCAGAGAGCTCCTGCGCTTCCTCCATATAATGGGTGGTGTAGAGCACGGTCATGCCCTGGCGGTTGAGCTCCTTGACCGAATCGAGGATGGCGCGGCGCGACTGCGGGTCGATGCCCACGGTCGGCTCGTCCATGAAGAGCAGGCGCGGCTTGTGCAGCAGCCCCACACCGATGTTGACGCGGCGCTTCATACCGCCGGAGTAGGTCTTGATGCGCTGTTTGGCCTTGTCTGCCAGGCCGATCTGCTCCAGCACCTCGCTGATGCGCGTGGTGAGTTCTTTGCCCGCCAGCCCGTACATCTGCCCCCAGAACACCAGGTTCTCCTGCGCGCTCAAGTCCTCGTACAGCGCCAGCTCCTGCGGCACCACGCCGATGGCGCGCTTTACCGCCATGGGTTCTTCTTTGACCGAATGACCGCAAATGACGGCGTCGCCGCTGGTGGGCGCGAACAGGGTGGAAAGCACGGAAATGGTGGTGGTCTTACCGGCGCCGTTGGGTCCGAGCAGGCTGAAGATCTCGCCCTCCTTGATGTCAAAAGAGATGCCTTTGACGGCGGTGAAATCACCGTATTTTTTAACCAGATTTCGCACTTCAAGTATGGGGGGCATGTTTCCACTCCTTTACTGGCATTTTCATTATACGGAAAATGGCAGTGATTGTTGCATCCAGTTATAATTGGTTATCCCGAATCATCAGGGCAGGGGAGCGGCCCGATCTATGAATAGAGGTGAGTACATGCCATACCCTTATCACTCCATCTGCGTGTTCTGCGGCTCGGCTGACGGGCTGGCACCCGATTATTACGCCGCGGCTTACGAGACCGGAAAATTGCTGGCGCAGAACGGCGTCACGCTGGTGTACGGGGCGGGGCGCACCGGGCTGATGGGTTCGCTGGCTGAAGGCGCGCTCGGCGCTGGCGGCGAGGTGGTGGGGATTGTTCCCAACGGGCTGGAAAGCCCGCAGCTCATCTACACAACCGGACTTTCACGCCTGGAAGTGGTAGGGGATATCCAACTGCGCAAGGCGCGCATGAACGAACTGGCGGATGCCTTCATCACGCTGCCGGGCGGTTACGGCACCATGGACGAGATGTTCGAGGTGCTCACCTGGTCGCAGATCGGCCGACACCGCAAGCCCAGCGCCTTCCTCAATGTGAACGGTTATTTTGATTACTTGTTCGCATGGATCGAGCGCGCCTACCAGGAGCATTTTATTTACGAAGAACACCTTGACCTGTTCGTGGCAGATGCCTCACCGCTGGTGCTGTTGGAGAAACTGGCAGCCTACAAGTTCCCCGATAACATCGAACGCTGGCTGGTGCGCTGAGAAAGCACTATTCCGCGATGGGTAAAAAGCTCCTCCTGCCAACCAACCTGCTGCTGATCATCGGCATCTTTTTTGGGGTGGCTTTCGCCGTCTTCACACCTTTCGGCACCGGTTTTGATGAAGAGCACCACCTGGCGCGGGTTTACGATATTTCCGGGCTTAATATGCTGCCAAACCGCAGCATCTACGATAAGACGGTCTATTTCGTTGAGTTTCATCTGCTCTCGTACTGGCGGCGCTTCTACCGCGATGAAGGATTAGAACAATTCAAGCCCGAGGTATTCCTGGTGCGCGGCGATTACGACAGCATGGAGATCAAGTCCACCATGTCGGTGTACCCACCGGTGATGTTCTTCCCGCAGGCGGTGGTGGCGGGCGTGGCCTGGCGCTTCCTTGACCTGCCGATCATCCCGGTAACCATGGTGATGCGCGTGGTGGGTTTACTGTTGTACCTGCTGGGTTGTACCATTACACTCAAATTGCTGCCCTTGGGCAAATGGCCGTTCCTGGTGGTGGCGTTGAGCCCAACGGCCGTGTACCAGGCGGCTACCCTCAACGCTGACGGCTATTCTTTTGCCGCGGGTTTCATCTTTATGGCACTGGTGCTCGCCGCGGCGCTGCAGCCAGAAAGGCAGCTCACCCGGCGCGACCTGGTTTTTCTGTGCCTGGCGATCGCTGCGCTGGCGTTGGGCAAGCCGGCCACCGTCTTTTTGCTGCCGCTGCTCGTGCTGCTGCCGCGCAGGGTGTTCAGCGCGCGTTCGCAGGTGATCACGCTGTGGGCAGCGTGCATCGCAGCATTCCTGTTCCATTTTGGCTGGCTGTATATCGGCTTTAAGAATTCACGTGTCGGCCAGGAGATCTTCGCCACTACCGCCGGCAGCCTATCCAACCAGCTGTTGGATTACGTGGCGGCATTTTTCCGCTCTTTTTTCACGCACGCCGGACAGTTGTTCAGTTCCATGGTAGCCGGGTACGGCAACTGGGAGGGCAAGGTGCCTGCGCTGGTGTTCGTGTTTTTCATTGTGGTTGTGTTGACCAGCCTGATAATGGACGCGAAAAAGAAGTGCCTTTCGAGGAAGACGCGACTGCTGCTGGCGGCAGTGATGCTCTTCTGTTGGGGAGCTGCGCTGGTATTGTTAACCGCGGGCAAATTCTCTCAGGGCAGCACCGAAACCTTTTTGATCGCGCAGGGGAGATACCTGCTGCCAACGCTGCCGCTGCTGCTCTTCGCGCTCAGCGGGCTGGTTACCGTTTCAGAAAAGACGCGCTCCCTGCTGCAGCGGCTCCTCCCCGCGGGGATTGTGCTCATGCTGGCGCTTTTCTTCTGGGGTCTTTACGCCCATTTTTACACGTCCTGTGGTCCCAGCCTGTTCACCGGGCAGAACTGCAAACTGCCCGCCTATCACAACCTCGAAACCTCCGCGCCGCCGGAGGTGATAATGGGGGAGGGGATGGTGTTGGAGCAGCGTTTCACCAACACCTGCCAGCGGTTGACAGCGGTGGAGGTGCTGGTGGACGACAGCCCGGTGAACGCGAACGGGAAAGTGGAACTGGCGCTGAACTCGCGGGAGGGCAGGGAGGTGGCACGCGTGGAGGTGGACGCCGCGAACCTGACACCATTGAAACATTGGATCCTCAATGTTCCGCAAGGGACGGAATTGGAGAAGGGGGAGTACAGCATCACACTGCGAGGGCTCAATGCCTCCGGCAGCGCGGCTTTTGCTGTGCGCACGCCTGACCGCTACCCCGGTGTGTTCACCCTCGCGGGTAAGCCGTTTGATGGAGACCTGGTGTTTTATTACTATTGTGCCCCGGCGGGTTTGTTCGGGTATTAGGCGTGTCTCCCAAGGGATATTGATACCTATTTAAATCAAAAAACAGGTCAAATTTGACCTGTTTTTTGTGTTTTATGCGGTTTTTTCGGCCGCGGCGCGCTCGCTCAGCAGGTTGTGCATGGCGGTGATATCTTTGGGGATGAGCACAATGGCGATGAGGATGAAAATGAAGCACAGCGCCCAGGTGGTGAGGCAGATACTGAGGATGGCGGTGCCCACGCTGAACTTATCGGCGATGATGCCGGCGATGAGCGGCGCGGCGGCTGAGCCGATGAACTCGATGAAGTTCTGAATGGCGTTGGCGGTGGAGCGCACCTCTGGAAGGGTCACGTCGTAGATGGTGGAGATGATGTTGGGGGAGGCGAAGGGCATGAAGAGCGCGGTGCCAAAGAGCAGCACCGAGAACAGGGCGACCTGTGTGTTGGGGGTATTGATGGTGAAGTACAGCAGGACGGCGCCTAACAGGATACCAACCGCACCGGCGATGAGGCGCCCGCGCTTGGTTTTTTTAAAGAGCCTGTCACCAATGATACCGCCCAGCGGGTAACCCGCCGCCATGAAGAGCACGGCTGGCGCCATGATCATCAACTGGGTGTTGCTGTCGTAACCGCGGTCGGTGGCCAGGTAGCCGAAGAAGTAATAGGTGATCACGTTCCACGGGAAGACGCCAATGAAGCCCTGCGCGAAGACGAACCACAGGCTGCGTTTCTTGAAGATCTCAACGGCGGTCTTCCAGCTGAACTTGTACTTGCCGACCTCAACGCCCGTGAGCTCCTCTTCGCTGCTGCCGCGCGGCACGTCTTTGACGCCGAAGTAAATGGCGATGGCCAGCAGCACACCCAGCGATCCGGTGATGTAAAAGATCGAGCGCCAGCCGAGCATGCCGCCGAGGATGAGCGCCAATACCATACCCAGCAGGTACCCAATCGGCTGGGTGAGCTGGAGCAGACCGTAGATCTTGCCGCGCGACTTGGGCGGGTAATAATCAGCCAGCAGGCTCATCATGCCGGGGTAACTGGAATCGTCGATGCCGGTGGAGGAACGCGTGACCAGGAAGGCGGGGAAGGTCTTGACGATGGCGGAGAGCCAGGTGGTGGAGCCCCAGATGAGCGACGCCAGTGCCAGCAGCTTGCCGCGGTTGTAGTGGTCGTTGAGCCAGCCCCACACCGGGTAAAGGATGGCGCCCACCAGCAGCGCGCCGGTGTTGATGGCGCCCCACTGTGTGTAGGTCATTTTGAAGGTTTCCATCACCTGTGTCTGCAGCGGACCGATTAGCAGCTTATCCGTCTGGTGCAGCAGCATGAAAAAGAAAAAGAGAACGGTGGAGACGCGCGCGGCGCGCTTGAAGTTCTTGGTACTGGCAGTGGTCATGAGGGCTCCTGAAGGTACGGGTAATAGGAATATTATATAGGAACAGGGAAAAAAGGGGTTAAAAAAGGGGAAAATATGAGTATTTATTAATACCGATTATTTATACTAATCGGAAGTTATAATTACTTACTTTGATCTTATGAAAAATTGAGCTCATTTCGCCGTATAATCATTTGACATAAATTACTCATACCCGCGATGAAACTTTCCTCAAGGAGCCGCTGTGCCAGATTTGCTCTCTCGTTTACAGGCATTAACCAGGAAAATCCGCGTGGGGGTCGTTGGTATCGGCAACATCGGCAGGGGTATCGTTTACCAGGTGGACACCACTCCGGGGATGGAATGCGTGGTCATCGCTGACACACGCGTGGAGCATGCCGCTGCCTGGGCTGAAAAATTGGGGCGCGCCTACACCGTGGTGGACACCCTCACCGAAATGAATGACGCCATCCGCATAGGCACACTAGCGGTGTGCAGCGACGGGCTGCTGGTTTGCGCCTGCGACCAGGTGGACGTGCTGGTCGATGCCTCCACTGGCGGCGGGGATTTTGCCCTGGAAGCCATCAAACATCACAAACACGTCGCCATGATGAACTCGGAAGCCGACCTGATCTTCGGGCCGTACCTGATGGCACTGGCCAAAACAGAAGGTGTTGTCTATACAAGTATGGATGGAGATCAACACACCTGCCTGAAACGCCTGATGCACGATACCGAGCTCTGGGGCTTCACCACCGTAATGGCGGGTAACATGAAAGGGTTCCTGGACCGCTACAGCAATCCTACCTCCATCATACCCGAGGCTGATAAACGCTCACTGGATTACAAGATGTGCACCTCTTACACAGACGGTACGAAAGTCTGCATCGAAATGGCACTGATAGCCAACGCCATCGGCGGCCACACGGTTGTACCGGGCATGCTGGGACCGCGGGTAAAAGACATCTACGACATTTTCAAACACTTCGACTTCGCCGCGCTGTGGGATGGGCGCACCCCGCTGGTGGATTACACCCTGGGCACCTACCCTTCCGGCGGCGTCTTCGTTATCGGCTTCAACGATCACCCGCACCAGGTGGAAACGCTCAGCTGGTATCCCTGCCGGATTGGCCCAGGGCCATTCTATCTTTTCCACCGTCCCTACCACCTGGGGCATATTGAATCCGTTGCCTGCATTGCTGAAGCCTGCCTGGACGGCTGGGCGCTGCTGCAGCCCACCTACGGCTTCCTGACCAATGTGTACGCTTACGCGAAGAAAGACCTGCGCGCCGGCGAGGTGCTTGACGGTATCGGCGGCTACGCTGCTTACGGGCTCATCGAGAACTGCGCGGATAGCCGTGAGCACCCGGGTTTACCCATTTGTCTCTCGGAGAACGTCATCCTGAATCGCGATATTATCAAGGATCACAAGATCCTTCTTGAGGAAGTTACTTATGACCCGGCTGACCCGGGTTTCAAGCTCTTCCACCTGGCAGAACAGGCTCCAAATGAATTGTAAACCGCGTAGATTTCAAATCAGGAGCAGTTAAATAATGCCAAAGGTGACCATTTTCATGTCATCCTATAATCACGCGCGTTACCTGCGTGAATCCATCAACAGCGTCCTGAACCAGACTTTCGAGGATTACGAGCTGTTCATCGTTGACGATGCCTCCACCGACGATTCCTGGTCGATCATACAGGAGTATACGGATGCGCGCATCCATGCCATGCGCAACGCGGAGAACCGTAACGACAAGGCGGTGATGCGGCAGGTCATCAACGAGTTGGCCAGCGGTGAATACTTCGCTGTGCACCATTCCGACAACCTCTGGGAACCCGGCAAGCTGCAGAGCCAGGTGGATTTTTTGGATTCGAACTCGGATTTTGGTGCTGTCTTCACTAGAGTGTTGAGAATTGACGAAACGGGTTCTCCCCTGAGAGTTGAAAGACCTTCTTCAAACCTAACTATTAACCGCAGCCGTCATGAATGGTTGAAATATTTTTTTTATCAAGGCAACGCGTTTTGTCACCCCAGTATACTCATCCGCCGTGATTGCTATCGTGTCTGTGGCTCCTACCGGGATGGTTTTGCGCAAATTCCAGATTTGGATATGTGGGTCCGTCTGTGTCTCAAGTACCCCATCCAGGTGTTGCCGGAAAAACTGGTGCGCTATCGTGTGCCAACCGATGCGATTAATATTAGCGCAAATAATCCCAAAACGCGCATTCGTAAAAGGTATGAAAAACTCAAAATGCTGGAAAACTACCTGCTACTCAGCGACCGGCAGGAAATGCTGGCAGTCTTCCCCGAAGCCGCCAGGTACGACACACCCCAAGGGTTTGACAGCGCTTACGCGCTGGCAAGGCTGTCGCTGAATGCCCCGGACCAGGTGGTAACTCGCCTGTTCGGGCTGAATATTCTTTACGACATCCTGGGCGACCCGGTACGGGCAAAAAAAATATTCGACTTGTACGGATTCACCCACAAGGATTTCACCGCCCTCAGCGCCGCAAATGACATTTTTTCTACTGAGCAGCTGTATGTTCTCGAGAGCGAACTTATCAGTTCCAGACAGAACGTCCATTCGCTTACCAGGGAACTGCGCGAGATCCATCTCAGCAGCGGCTGGCGTTTTATCACCTTTCTGCGGCGGCTTGGCTCCATCTTAATCCCCGCGGGCTCCTGGCGTGAAAAGGCCGCGCGTGCGTTCACCAGAGCGCTGGCCCTCCCCTTCTCGTTCCATCGCGAGCGCAAAGTATCACGCCAGTTGCAACAGATGCGCAGCTCCAGCTTGTTTGATCGGGAATGGTACCTGGAGCGGTACCCTGATGTGGCGCTCTCGGGGATCGACCCGGCGCGGCATTACCTGCTTCATGGTGGTTTGGAAGGGCGCGACCCGGGCCCGGAATTTTCAAGTGAGTGGTACATCGCCCACCATCCTGAAATTGTGGCACAGCATATCAATCCACTGGTGCATTACCTCGTACTACAACACGGGAAATGATGAGGATCATTATCCTGATCAATCCGTCAGGGATCGAATGGTGAAAAAATGGAAAAACTTGACCTAAAAAAACGATACCATGATTTGTATTCTCCTTCGGCAAAGACCCCAGCGCTCATCGAAGTGCCCCCGTTGCTCTACATTATGGTGGACGGGCACGGAGATCCAAATGTGTCTCCTGAATATGGGAATGCAATCCAGACGCTTTACAGCCTGTCCTTTACTTTAAAATTCCATGTCAAGCAGGAACTAGGACAGGATTACGGAGTAATGGGCTTGGAAGGCCTGTGGTGGGCGGCAGACATGACCAAATTTAAGAGCACACCCAAAGCAGATTGGGATTGGACCATGATGATCCTTCAACCCGAATTCATCACCCCGATGCTTTTTGAAGAAGCAAAAGAAAAGGTCATCGCCAAGGGCAAAATACCATCCGTTGAAAAAGCCCGACTGGAGACTTACTTTGAAGGAACTTCAGTGCAGATCATGTATTTTGGTCTGTATGCCGATGAAGGTCCTACAATCGCCAGCCTGCACCAGTTTGCCTTCGACCATGGGTACACTCTCCGCGGCAAGCATCACGAGATCTACTTAAACGACCCGCGTAAGGTTGCGCCGCAAAAGATCAAGACCATCATCCGACAACCGGTAATAAAGGGATGATTGGCAACCTTGAGTACGAATAGGCTCCTCTCCCCTTCCGCGTCAGGCGCTATTACGTAAACATTGAGAGCTTTTATTTACTGTTCGTTAATTTCGGGTTTTGTTTTGTTGGTTAAAATAATGGCTACGCGCATTTTCCCGGTGCACAGCAGAACTCCCCGGTTATCTCCTCCGGGGAGTTCATGATTCCCATTCAATTCCAACGTCCAGCAGCCTACCCCAGCTGCTCCACCAGGTA
>CAYMGO010000064.1:0-13074 GCA_964390015.1 uncultured Anaerolinea sp.
CCGAAATGGCCAGTTTCGCGGGATTGGACACCCAGGTTCTGGGTATCAGCGTTGATTCAGTGCCCTGCCTCACGGCGTGGGCCAAAGACCTTGGCGGTATCACGTACCCGCTGCTCTCTGATTTCTGGCCGCACGGAGAGGTGGCGCAGCAATTTGGCGTGCTGCGTGACGATGGAAAAACCGAGCGCGCCATTTTTGTCATCGACAAACAGGGCGTCATCCGTTACGTGGATGTGCACGATATCGACACGCAGCCTTCCAATGAGGAGCTGCGCCGTGCCATCCGCGCGGTCGATCCCGCGGTACGCGATCGACCTGAACTACCCGAACCCGAGCCGGTGCCCTTACCCCGCGGCGGCATCGTGATGTATTGCACCAAATGGTGCCCCGATTGCAAAGAAGCGCGCGCCTGGCTCGCGGAACACAAACTGCCCTACACCGAGGTGGATATCATCTCCACCCCCGGCGCCGCCCGGCAGGTGGAGCGCTGGGCGGGCGGCAACCGCACCACTCCCACCTTCGACATCGACGGCACCATCGTTGTTGATTTTGACCTGCAGCGCTTGAAGGAAGTGTTAAAGATATCAGATTGACTTCAACGTAAATCGTATTATCGCAGGGGCGCAGCGCATCTCATGTTTCGCTCGGGTTTGCATAATCCAAACTCTGCGCCCCTATCTGCAATTCCGGTATAATCCCCCCATGCCTCTGCCCTTTTGGAAGACAAAACGGTTGGATGAAATGACCCCTGACGAATGGGAGTCGCTCTGCGATGGCTGCGCGCGCTGCTGCCTAATTAAGTTCCAGGACGAGGACACCGGGCACCTTTACCTCACCAACGTGGTCTGCGAATACCTAGAGATCTTCCACTGCCGCTGCACGCGCTACGCCGAGCGCTCGGTGCTGGTGCCCACCTGCCTCACCCTCACCCCCGAGCTGGCCGGTATGCTCTCATGGATGCCCGAAACCTGCGCCTACCGCCTGTTAGCCGAGGGAAAAGACCTGCCCGCCTGGCATTACCTGGTATGCGGTGACCGCAAAGCGGTGCACAAGGCCGGCGCCTCAGTGCGCGGCAAGGTCGTCTCTGCCCGCGATGTGGATGAGGATGACCTGCCTGATTACGTGGTGGAGGAGTGAATATTAACCCTCTCCCCAATCCCTCTCCGATTTCTTACAATGAGAGAGGGGCAAGGGGTGAGGGAAAAACAGATAAATAATGGTTCGTCGAGATCCACCAAAAGCCTCCAGATAATCATCCACGAGCAATGGGATAACGGTGGCGTGGATGAGGGCGCAACAGCCGACCTGCCTGATTACGTGGTGGAGGATTGAAGGGTTTCCCCTTCTCATCATTTCAATGGGAGCGAGCGATGACAGGTAAATGGCGAACCTTCAAAATTACCGTAGGATGGATGAAGGCAAGACCCGGTTCTCTAACACCTAATCCAATTTTTTCCATAGCCTCAAGCCCTGAGGTGCTATAATAACCCCTGAATAATCCCTCCCCGCGGGGAGTTAAAAAAGGAGAATCACATGATCGTTACCACCCGGGAACTCTTCAAAGCCGCTTATGGCAAGTACGCCATCGGTGCCTACAACATCAACAACCTCGAGCAAACCATGGGTCTTTTCCAGGGCAACCTCGACAGCCTAGCCCCCTTCATCATTCAGATCAGCAAGGGCGCCCGCTCCTACTCCGATAAAGTAATGCTCGAGGGTCTCATCCGCTCCGCTGACCAGGTCTTCCCGCGCGCCATCTTCGCGGTGCACCTCGACCATGGCGACGAGGAAACCTGTTACGACTGCATCAACAGCGGGTTCTACTCCTCAGTGATGATCGACGCCTCCGCGGAACCGTTTGAAAAGAACATCGAGATCACCCGCCGCGTGGTCGAAGCCGCGCACGCTAAAGGCATCGTCGTTGAAGCCGAGTTGGGCAAGCTGGGCGGTGTGGAGGAGCACGTGCAGGTGGACGAAGCCAACGCCATGCTCACTGATCCCGCCCAGGCGCGCGAATTCGTTGAGCGCAGCGGTTGTGATTCACTGGCGGTGGCCATTGGCACCAGCCACGGCGCCTTTAAATTCAGTGGCTCACAAAGTTTGCACTTCGATGTGCTCGAACAAATCCAGAAGCAGCTGCCGGGCTTCCCGCTGGTGATGCACGGCTCCAGCTCCGTGCCGCAGGAAGAGGTAGAGCGCATCAACAAGGCCGGCGGCAACCTCAAGGGCGCCAAGGGCGTTGACGCTGACCAGTTCAAACGCGCCGCCGAACTGGGCGTCACCAAGATCAACATCGATACCGACGGCCGCCTGGTGTGGACGCGCGTTCACCGCGAATACTTCCTAGAGCATCCGGAAAACTTTGACCTGCGCCCTGTTGGCAAGATTTTCATGTTCGAGTACGCCAAATTTATCGCCCACAAGAACGGCAAACTGGGCAGTGCCGGTGAGCTTGAGAGCGTGCGCGCACTGGTCACCAGATAGCACTCTTCATCACGTCTCGGGGACAAGACAATCAATAGAGAATCTCACCTGGCACTACATGGCGAATGAAGCGCCAGGTGAGAAAACAAACAAAGGGGGAAATGGTGAGTTTAGAATTACTTTTCAGTTACCTGCAGGGCCTCTTTAGCTAGCGCGAGCCTCATATAATGGGTATTGGAAGAACTGGTTTCTCCTACATATCAGGTTCGTGATGACAGGCAAACTCAGGGTAGATAGTAATGCCGGTATTTGATGCGCCCATTTACACAAATTTTATCCTCACTGCCACCGCGGTCATTTTAGCGCTGGTGGTGACGGGTTACGCCTGGTTCCACCGCCGCATCAACGGCGCGCAGCACCTGGCGGTTCTCTCCGCGCTCGGGGCTATCTGGGGCATCATTTACCTCATCGAGCTGCTGACCAGGAATATCGAAATCAAATTCCTGCTCGATGACCTGCAATTCATACCGATGGGTTATCTTCCACCGGTTTTCTTTGTAATGGCATTGGTCTTTGTCGGACGTGCCAGCGCTGTGCGCCGCCCGGTATGGTCGCTTTTCTACGTTATCCCAACGCTCAACATCTTCGCCCTGGCAACAAACAGCTATCACCAGCTCTTCCGTAAGGTTGGTTTCGTTGCCAGCGAGAGTGACAACTGGTTGCTGCCTGTCGATCTCAGCCACGGTCCATGGTTCTGGGTGCTCATTATCTACAGCCTGGCGCTAATGCTCGCTTCGGTGGGCGTGCTATTGTACACTTACCTGCGTTCACCCCGCTGGTCGCGCGGACGGGTGGGCATCCTTTTGTTCGGGGCGGTGGTGATCACCCTGGCTGCTGTGCTCTCACTTCCAGCATGGATCATCAACTTTCCCGCCAACATCACCCTCATCTCCCTGCTCATCGCCATCATCGTGGTCACCTACGGCCTGCTCGGTAATCGTGTACTCCAGGCCATCCCTCTTGCGGGCAGCACACTGCTGAGCCAGTTAAGCGACGCGGTCATCACACTCAATGCCCATGGCGAGATCCTCGACCTCAATCCCAGCGCAGCGAACATTCCCTTCCTGAACCTCAAAGATAATATCGGCGAACCCTTCAGCGAGGTGATGAAAATGAACGCCGGTATAGACCTCGGTCCGGATTGGACTACCACCAACCCGAGAGAGATCACCCTCGGTAAAGGCAGCGACCACCACGCATACGACATGCGCGTCTCTCCGCTTATTGAAGCAGGCACAGCCACCGCCGGGTCGCTGGTGGTGCTGCGCGATATTACCTTCCGCAAGCGGGAAGAAGCGGAAAGGGTGCAATTCCAGGAACGATATCGCGCAATATTTGAAAATACCAGTTTCGGTATCCTGCTGCTCGACCAGCAAGGGAAGATTCTCCAATGCAATGACCAGTTCAATATTTTAGCGGGTTACACCCCCGGTCAGTTGCGCTCTTATTCGCTGCAGGAAATCATCCCCCTCGCCCCTGACCTCGGCAAAGACGCCGGTGGCAAGTTCCATGCGAAACCCCTCCCCAACCAGGAAGCCGTTCTACTGCAGGCGAACGGAGATTACCTGCCGGTGGAGATGAACATTACCCCCATCAGCGCTGCAGGGGGAACCGCCTACTTCGTCACCCTGCAGGATATCCGCGACCGCAAACGCTCTGAAAACACCACCCGCTCGGCGCTCGAGAATGCTCAACTGCGCGCCGAGGAACTGGCCACGCTGCGCACAGTAAGCGAAGCCCTGAACCAGGCAACCTCGCTGCGCCACGCGGTGCTGCCCGTACTCGAGACTGTGAAAATCCTCACCCACAGTTCAAGCGTGTGGCTGTACCTGCTGGGCTCGGGACCTTCGGGGCACCAGCGCATTGAATATCGCCCGCTGGATGAGAACAACCTGCTCGCTTTCGAACAACTTCACGGCAGGGAATCAAAATGCCTTACCAGGCTGCTGGAGCGCAACCTCTCCAATCCCCGGGTCATCAAGGATTGCCGCTGCAGCACACTGACCGGTGAGCCCAACCACTACGCCTTCCCGATTTACATTATCAAGCAGCCGCTGGGCATACTTAACTTCATCGAAGAACCGGGTTACCCGGTGAACGATAACAAGATCAGGCTACTGCAGACCATCTGTGATTCACTGGCGGTCGCGGTTGAGCGCGTCAGGCTCTTTAAAAGCGAACACGATCAACGCAAACTCGCTGAAACCATGCGGGATATTGGCACTGCTCTTACCACCTCACTTGACCTGAACGAGATCCTCGACCTGCTCCTCGACCAGCTCTCACGCCTGATCCCCTACGACGGCGGAAACGTGATGCTTATCGAGGACGGTCACTCGGTGGTTACCCGAACCCGCGGTTATGAACTAACCACCAAAAAGAACCTGGCCAAACTGCAGGGGCAGCGCTTCAAGATCGACACCACTGCCAACCTGGCGCAAATGCTCGCCACGCAAAAACCGGTCATCATTCCAAATACCGCTCTGGACGAGGCTTTCCTCTCCACACCCGTCTCGGCGGATTACCATAGTTGGCTGGGTGTTCCGATCATCAACGACAACAGGGTGGATGCCATCTTTTCACTCGACAAGGTGGAGCCCGGATTTTACAATGATGAACACGCCAAGCTGCTCAGCATCTACGCGGCGCAGGCTTCGCTCGCCATCAAAAACGCGCGTCTGTACAGCTCTGAAAAAAGACGCATCAAGGAGCTGGACGGCCTGCGCGCGACCCTCACGGATATCAGCGCGCAGCTGGATGCCAATGTGCTCCTGAAGGAGATCGTTAAACGCGCCATGAGCCTGCTCAACGCCGAGGTCGGGGAACTGGGACTCTACAATCCACAGGACCAGGAAGTGCGCGTGCTGGTGTCAGAGAATCTCGATCCTGACACGGTTGGCATGGTCGTAAAGCGCGGTGAGGGCTTGATGGGCAGGGTGGCGCAATCAAAAAAACCTTTCACAGTGATGGACTACTCACACTGGAGCGGCAGGCTGAACACGTATGACAACCAGGGGCTTTACAGCGGTCTGGCGGTACCCATGCTCTCCGGCCCAGGGGATGTGCTGGGTGTTCTGGCTGTGGGATATATTCATCGCGAGCACAAGTTCAGCGATAACGACATCCGCCTGTTGAGCCTGTTTGCGCAGCAAGCCACGGTGGCGCTGCGCAACGCCAGGTTATACGAGGAAGCCAGGCGCCGCGCGGAAGAAGCTGAGACCATTCGCAAAGCCGGCGCGGTTGTTGTATCCACGCTCAACCAGGAAAAGGCCATCGACCTGATCCTGGAACAGCTGGCGCAGGTGGTGCCTTACGACAGCGCGTCGGTGCTGCTGTTCAAGAAAGGCGTGCTGCAAATCGTCGGTGGTCACGGATTCAGGGATATCCAGCCCATTCTCGGCCTGGAATTCTCCCTCGACCGCAGCAACCCGGGCGCGGTTGTCTTCCTTGATAACAAACCGGGTATGCTCACCAACATCCCCGAAAAGGTGCCGCATTTTAACCAGGTATCAAAGAATAATCACGTCATCCATTCCTGGCTTGGCGTGCCGCTCAAGATCCAGAACCAGCCCATCGGCATCCTTTCACTGGACGGGCACAAAGCCGGGCAGTTCAACGAGGAACACGAGCGCCTGGTCATTGCCTTCGCTGACCAGGTGGCCATCGCCCTCGAAAACGCCCGCCTCTATGAAAGCGCGCTGCAATCCGCCGGTCGCTTTGAAACCCTCTACAAGTTGAGCCAGGTGATCAGCACCAACATCCGCTCTGAAGAGATCTATCCTGCTATCCACGAGGCCACCTCCGAATTGATGGAGACCGAGTTCTTCAGCATTTCGCTGGTGAACGAAAGCGAGGGGTTGATCGAAGACGTGTACATGGTCGACCGCGGCCTTCCGTCACAGCTCTCCAGCCGGCCATTGGGACAGGGTCTCTTCGGCAAGGTGCTGCAAACCGGCAAATCCATCCTCTTCAACACCTTTGAAGAAACCATGGTCGAGGAGACCGGCGCAATCATCATTGGTGACCCCGAAGAGGACGAGATCTCCCAATCCATCCTGGTGGTGCCGCTCAAGATCGGCTCACGCCTGGTGGGAGTGGTATCGGCGCAAAGCTACAAACCACACGCCTACAACGACACCGACCTGGAACTACTGGAACTGCTGGGTGCCAACGCCGCCATTGCCATAGAGAACGCCCGCCTGTTCAGCGAGGTGCAGGAACTGGCGGTCACCGATCCACTCACCGGGTTGTACAACCGCCGCAAACTGATCGAACTTGGTGAACCCGAGTTTAACCGCTCCATCCGTTACGAGCGCGAGCTTTCTGCCGTTATGGTGGATTGTGATTACTTCAAGCACGTCAATGACACCTACGGCCACACGGTCGGAGACCAGGTGCTGCGGCGGCTGGCGGAGATCTGCACCACCACCCTGCGGCGCTCTGATATCCTCGCGCGCTACGGTGGGGACGAGTTTATGGTCATCATGCCCGAAACCGGCCCCGCCGCAGCCCTCAAGGCTGCTGAACGTCTGCGCAGGAATGTGAGCAGCGCGGCGTTCGAGACCAATGCCGGTCCGCTGACCTTTTCCATCAGCGTGGGTGTGGCTAGCCTAAATAAAAGCTGTAAAAGCCTCGATCAACTGCTGGAACGCGCCGATTTTGCCAGTTACGTTTCTAAAGATTCCGGTGGCAACCGCGTGACGCGCTGGACCTCTTCCATCACCAGGAACCGCTGAATTGGGCGAGACGGGAAATTCGCCGTTTGCCCGAAAACTCGACCTTAAGATTTTGTAAGGTCTATTGACTTTCAGCTGTCAAAGTCGTATTATGTTCAATTATTGCGGTTCACTTATGAAATATCAACTCGCCATTTCCATCCTTATTTCCTTTATGATGCTCGCCATTATGCTTTATTATGCGCGCATTTTTCAGGTCGGGATGGCTGAAGTCCAAAGCAAGTAAAAGAAAGTAAGAAGAAAAACCCAAAGCCACCTGACCAAAATCAGGTGGTTTTTTCTTCTGCGGAATCAAGGAGGTGCAATAAAGTTAATTTGAAACCATCACTGAGCCTGTGCAACATCATTCATATTCGATATAGACAAGGAGAAGAACCATGAAAGCCCGAAATATTGTTGTTTTGATCATTTTGTTTTCCCTCGTGATTACCGCCTGCCAGCCCGCTGAAACGGCTGCCACCCCGGTTGCTGACGCCGCCCCCGCTGAATGCGCCGCCGACGCCTTCGGCTGTGCGGTGTTCAAACCCGGTGAGGTTATCAAGATCGGTATGGGCGCGCCCATGACCGGTGGCGATGCCTCCTATGGTATCGATATCTCGAGCGGTGGATTTATTGCCGTCGATGATTTTGGTGATCTGAACGGGTTCAAATTTGAGCTCATCGCTGAGGATGACGGGGGCACCGCCGAAGGCGGCGCTGCAGTGGCCAATAAGTTCGCCTCCGACCCCGCGGTTGTCGCTGTGGCAGGTCACATCTATTCCGGCGCTACCTCCTCTGCCATGCCCATTTACGAGAAGGTTGGCGTCCCCATGCTTTCACCATCCGCCAGCCTGCCCGAGCTGACCACGCTCGGCTCATCCGTGTTCAACCGCATCGTCTTCACCGACGCGCGCCAGGGTCCGCCCGCCGCGGAATACCTTTTCAACAAACTGAACGTGAAGAAGCTGGCTGTGCTGCACGACGGCAGTGATTACGGCAAAGGACTGGCTGAAGCCGTGGCCGCCCATTTTGTTAGCCTAGGTGGTGAAGTGGTGGTAACAGAAGCCATCACCAAGGGTGAAACCGATTACACCCCGGTGCTTTCGGCTGTCGCCGCCAAGAGCCCTGATGGCCTCTACTTCGGCGGCTACACCGCTGAAGGTGCCATTATCGTGAACCAGATGAAACAGACAGGGCTTGAGAACGTGGTCTTCTTTGGCGATGATGGTACATACGGCGCCGACTTCCTCTCCCGCACCGGCCCGAACGGTGAAAACGCCTTCGCGACCATCGCGCCGATCCCGCCTGACTCTCCTGAGAAAGCCGCCTTCGACGCCGCCTACCTCGAGAAATTCGGCAAGGAAGCCGGTTCGCTCAGCCCTTACACCTGGAACGGCTATGATTGTGTCGCCGCCCTTATCAGTACGGTCAAATCCGTTGCCATCACCGGCAGCGACGGCAATCTTTACATCCCGCGCGGTGCCCTGGTCAACGCGGTGCGCACGCTCACCGATTACAAGGGTGTCGGCGGTACCTACTCATGCGATGCCACTGGCGAATGCAACACCCTCCCGCCGATGTTCGTGGTTGTCAAGGATGGTGCCTGGGTTCCGGCTCCGTAGTCATCTTTCTCTCCTCAGGTCGGGGAGGGTTCCCTCCCCGACCAACTCCATCCTGTAATGAAAGTAGCCCGGGTCCATGAATGAACCTTCACTTAGAAAAGTAACCCTCAAATCCAATCGCTTCCTTAAGGTGCTGCGCCCACTGCTGGGCGCGGTCATTGCCATTTTCATACTCTACCGTTTGTACCAGGTGCTCCTCGTGCAGCGCGAGTACGGTCCTGAAACCTGGACGCGCCTGCTGATCGCCGGCCTGATAATCGGCGGCGTTTACGCGCTTATCGCCATCGGTTACACACTGGTTTACGGCATTCTGTTCATGATCAACTTCGCCCACGGCGAAGTTATGATGCTGGGAGCCTACAGCTGCTTTTTTATGTTTGAGGCTTTCAAAGCCATCAGGGTGCCTTCAGGTGAGAATTTTTCAAACGCCTACCCGGTCATCGCCATCTTCATCGCCTTCATCGTTGGCATGGGGGTATCAGCAGCCTCGGGGTTCTTCCTGGAAAAGATCGCCTACCGCCCGCTGCGCAAAGCGCCCCGGCTGGTGCCGCTCATCGGCGCCATTGGCGCTTCCATCTTCCTGCAGAACGCCGCTCAACTGCTCTTCAGCCCTCAATTGCGCGATGTCACCAATCCTGAGGTGATGCGCCGCGGCACCGGCTGGACCATATTGATCAACGGCAGCAATGTCATCATCCCGTACACTGGCGTATTCACCTTTGTGCTGTCCTTTCTGTTGCTCGCGGGGCTCTACGTGGTGGTGCAAAAGACCAGCCTCGGCCGCGCGATGCGCGCGGTGGCGCTTGATAAGAAGACCGCCGCCTTGATGGGCATCGATGTGGATAAGACGATCAGCCGTACCTTCCTCATCAGCGGAGCGCTGGCGGGCGCCGCCGGGGTGATGTGGGGCATCCACAACGGGTTGGTGTACTACTTTGTCGGGTTCATCCCCGGCATCAAGGCATTCACCGCTGCTGTGCTGGGGGGCATTGGCAACCTGCCGGGCGCCATGCTTGGCGGTCTCTTCCTGGGGATCATCGAATCGCTGGGACCTGCCGCGCTCGGCATCGACTTCCAGTTGAAGGATGTGATCGCCTTCGCGCTGTTGATCATCATCCTCATCTTCCGCCCATCCGGCTTGCTGGGCGAGGTGCTCGCGGAGGAAAAAGTATGAAATCCCTTATTGTGCGCGCTGCCCGGATCGGGCTTGTCTTTGCCATCGTCCATATTTTCTTCGTTTTGATCGGTTTCAACACCCTGGTCGGAACATTGCTTGCCAGGGTCAGCGGGGCGCAGCTCATCGGCGCGCTGCCGCCGCCGCGCTTTATGGTGATCTACACCCTGCTGCTGGCGCTGTGGGCGGGGGTCACGGCGGCACGTAAAACCAGGGGCAACAGCCTGCCAGGTTCGCTGGCATCCGGGACTGCTGCCGGGGTGGTGAGCGGCCTGCTGGCTTTCCTCTTCAGCCTGGGTATCTCCTGGTTCCTGGTCAACCGCGTCGATTTCCGCCAGTACCTGATCGTGCTGTCCTTTGATTTCATCCGCGTGACGCTCTTTAACCTCGCCCCGTTGAGCGGCGCTCTGGCTACAGCTGGCGTATTCGTGGCTGGCGGCGCGCTCGGTGGATTGGTGAGCGGGGTATTCGGCCTCAATGCGGTGAAACAGGCGCGCCAAAGGGTTCGTGATACCTTTGCGGGGCTGCAGCACCGCGTCAACGCCATCCTGCACGGTAAATATCGCATGGTCTTTCTCATCTCCGGCCTGGTACTGCTGGCCGCTGCTGTCATTTTGCTGCCGCTCAGGTGGGGTTCATACTGGAACTACGTGACCGGCACCGTGGGGCTGTATGTCGTCCTCGGCCTGGGGCTGAACATTATCGTCGGTCTCTCCGGTCAGCTGGTGCTGGGGTACATCGCCTTCTTCGCCATCGGCGCGTACACCATGGCGCTGCTGAATTCGCCCATCCCGCACAACCTGATGTGGGGTTTCTGGCCGGCGCTGGTGCTGGGCGTAGTACTGGCCGCACTGGCAGGAGTACTGCTGGGGCTGCCCCTCATGCGCCTGCGCGGAGATTACCTGGCCATCGTCACGCTTGGTTTTGGTGAGATCATCCGCATTCTACTTAAAAGTGACCTGCTTACCAACTTCACCGGCGGACCGCGCGGCATCCAGAACATCAGCGGACCCACGCTGTTCGGCAGGCCTTTCAACTCCGATATCCAGTTCATGTACCTTATCGCCGCCGCCGTGCTGCTGGCTGCTTTCGTTTACAACCGCCTGCAGTACTCACGCGCCGGGCGTGCCTGGCTCTCCATCCGTGAGGACGAGACAGTGGCCCGCGCTACCGGGGTGAACACCACGCGCTACAAGCTGCTGGCGCTGGCACTGGGGGCAGCCTTCGCCGGGCTGGCCGGTGCCATCTTCGCCAGCCGCAACCAGTTCACCGGACCTGAGGAACATTCGCTCATGGCCTCCATCAACGTCCTCAGCCTCATCATTGTTGGCGGCATGGGCAACATCCCCGGCACCATCCTGGGCGCTTTCGCGCTTAAAGGTCTCCCGGAGATCCTGCGCGAGTTTGCCAATTACCGCCTGCTCACCTTCGGTGCGCTGCTGGTAGTGATGATGCTCTCACGACCTGACGGGATGATCCCCTCGAAACGTCCCAGGTATAAAATTCCCAAAGGTACGGTGGGCGATGACCCCCCGCTGGAGGCGCCCCATGACCGATAACGTGATCAGCGCTCATGACGTGACCAAGGTTTTCGGCGGGCTGACGGCGGTGAACCGCGTATGCCTGGAGGTGCCTGAGGGTTCGATCTTTTCCATCATCGGCCCCAACGGCGCGGGCAAGACCACGCTCTTCAATTGCATCTCCGGTTTTTACACCCCTGAACACGGCGATGTGCTTTTCCTGGGCGATTCCATCTGCGGCCGCGGTACTGATTCCATCGCCGCCATCGGTGTGTCGCGCACCTACCAGAACATCAGGCTCTTTGCCAACCTCACCGCGCTTGAGAACGTGATGGTGGGTTTTCACACGCGCCTCAAGGAGACCTGGGTTGATGCCGTGCTGCGCACCCCGCGCTTCAAGCGTGAGGAGAATACTTCCATCCGCGAGGGGCTGAAGTGGCTGGACTTCGTGGGATTGCGCGAGCACGTAAACACACTGGCGGGCAGCCTGCCCTACGGCGCGCAGCGCAGGCTCGAGATCGCCCGCTCTCTGGCCAGCCGCCCGCGCCTGCTGTTGCTGGATGAACCCACCGCCGGCATGAACCCGCATGAAACGCTGGAAATGATCGCCCTTATCCGCCGTATGCGCGCGGAATTCGGCATTACCATCATTCTCATCGAGCACGACATGCACGTGGTGATGGACATCTCCGACCGCATCGCCGTGCTGGATTTTGGCGAGAAGATCGCCGAGGGCGAACCCGCCGAGATCCAGAAAAACGAGCGCGTCATCGAGGCCTACCTCGGACCCGGCGGCGCCGCGCTGGCTAAAAAATTCCGGGAGCGTAAAAATTCATGATCCTCAACGTCGCCAACATCAACGTACATTACGGTGCCATCCACGCGCTCAAAGAGGTCAGCTTCAACCTGAATGAGGGTGAAATTGTGGCGCTCATCGGCGCTAACGGCGCGGGAAAATCCACCAGTCTCAACACCATTTCCGGCATTCTGCACCCCTCAAGCGGCAGCATCACCTACCGCGGAGAGGAGATCAGCGGCATCACCCCGCAGGAGATCGTGCGCCGGGGTATCATCCACGTGCCCGAAGGCCGGCGCATCTTCGCTTCGATGAGCGTGTGGGAAAACCTGGAGATGGGCGCTTACTGCGAGCGCGACCGCGCCGCGGTGAAGGAGCGCATGGAAGCCATGTTCGAGCGCTTCCCGCGTTTGAAGGAAAGGCGCAACCAGGCGGGCGGCACGCTTTCAGGCGGCGAGCAGCAGATGCTGGCGATCGCGCGCGGCCTGATGGCTAACCCGCAGGTGCTGCTGCTGGACGAACCTTCGATGGGGCTCTCCCCCATCCTGGTGGAGCAGATCTTTGACCTGGTGCGCGACATCAATAACACCGGCACCAGCATCGTGCTGGTGGAGCAGAACGCGCTGATGGCGCTTTCCATCGCTGATCGCGGATACGTGCTGGATACCGGCCGCGTGGCGCTGGAAGGCAAGGCGGTTGACCTGCTGCACAACCCAACGGTCATCAGCGCCTACCTGGGCGGAGACGCCGACGAGTAAGAAAA
>CAYMGO010000065.1:0-12685 GCA_964390015.1 uncultured Anaerolinea sp.
TGGGATGACGCCGTCGCCGCCTGCCGCGAGATCATGCAGTGCGAATGCGGTTACCCATCGGTGTTCAGGCTTTCTGACCCCGAAGAGACAGATGTGGCGATGAAGCTGTACCACATCGAGGGCACCCCGGCCGACACCGTCCTCAAACTCACCGGCTATCAGCCCATGCAGAAATGCCTGCTGCTGGGTATGACCGATGGTGAGAAAGGCTTTTCACGCAATGTCAACCGCCAGGTCAGGCGCATTTGCCGCAAGCACGGAGCATTCAATATCAGCTTTGCCCCGGTCACCAGCAACTGGGAGAAAAGCCGCTTCCGCGACCCGTACATGCGCGAAGATCTGCAGGATTTCGGCGTGCTCACCGATACCCTCGAATGCGCTGTCACCTGGTCCCAGATGAAGCAGGTGCACGCAAATGTGCGCGGTTTCATAAAAAAACGCCCCAACACCATCTGCATGACGCATCTCTCCCACGCCTATCCGCAGGGAGGCAACCTGTACTTCATCTTTATTGCAAAGATCAATACAATTAAGGAGTACCTCGATTTGCAGTACGGCATTCTCAATGCCATCCAGCAAAGCGGAGCCGCCATCAGTCATCACCACGGCGTCGGCAAGCAGACCGCCCCCTGGCTGGAGGGACAGATCGGCAGCGCGCAGATGGATATCATCCGCGCCCTGAAAGCCCATTTTGACCCGCGCAACATTATGAACCCTGGCGGCACGCTTGGATTGGATATGTCACCGGAGCAGCAGCAGCTGCGCTGGAGCAAGGACCTGGAGGACTGAGATGAAAGATCATATGCTGGCAATCGATGTTGGCACGCAATCCACCCGCGCCATGGTCTTTGACCTGCACGGTAACCTGCTGGCGATTGCGCGTGTACCCATTGAACCCTACTTTTCCACCGCGCCTGGGTTGGCCGAGCAGGACCCGCTGGTCTTTTGGAACGCTGTGTGTGAAGCCTGCGGCAAACTGTGGCAAATGCCCGGTGTCGTGAAAGATAACATTGCCGGTGTGGCGCTTACCACACAACGCTCCACGCTCATCAACGTGGATAAAGAAGGTAAACCGCTGCGCCCCGCCATCCACTGGCTCGACCAGCGCCGCACCTCCGGCGTAAAACCGGTCGGAGGCTTATGGGGGATGCTGTTCAAGGTCGCCGGTATGAGCGAAACGGTCGCCTACCTCCAGGCCGAAGCTGAAGGCAACTGGCTGCAGAAGTACCAGCCCGAGATTTGGGCAAACACGTACAAATACCTGCTGCTTTCCGGCTACCTGACGATGCGATTAACAGGCCGGTTCGCCGATTCCGTCGGCTGCCTGGTGGCTTACATGCCTTTTGATTACAAGAAGCAGGATTGGAGCGGGAAAAATGATTGGAAATGGCAGGCCGTGCCGATTAACAGGGAAATGCTGCCTGAACTGGTCAAGCCGGCCGACCAGATCGGTGTGATCACCCCCGATGCGGCCGCAGCCACCGGCATCCCCCAAGGGCTGCCGCTCATCGCAGCCGCTGCCGACAAAGCCTGCGAGGTCATTGGCGCCGGCTGCCTTGACCCCTCCACCCCCTGCCTCTCCTTCGGCACCACCGCCACCATCAATACGAATCTCGATCGCTATGTTGAGGTCATCCCCCTTATTCCTCCCTACCCCTCGGCAGTACCCGGGTCGTATTCACTGGAGATCCAGATTTATCGCGGCTTCTGGATGGTGTCGTGGTTTAAGCGTGAGTTCGGTTTGAACGAGGAGCGGCTGGCAACGCAGCGCGGCGTGGCCGCTGAGGAACTGTTTGATGACCTGGTGAACGCAGTTCCACCTGGATCGCTTGGCCTCACGCTGCAGCCGTACTGGTCACCCGGCCTCAAGGTGCCGGGACCAGAAGCCAAAGGCGCCATTGTTGGCTTCGGTGATGTACACACCCGCGCACACCTCTACCGCTCGATCCTCGAAGGGCTGGCGTACGCCCTGCGCGAAGGCGCTGAGCGCACCAGCAAACACACCCATGTGCCCATCAGCGAGGTCAGGGTCAGTGGCGGCGGCAGCCAGAGCAAAGCCGCCATGCAGCTCACTGCCGATGTATTCGGTCTGCCTGCCACCCGCCCGCACGTGTTCGAGACCAGTGGACTGGGCGCCGCCATTGACGCCGCCGTTGGGCTCAAGCTCCACCCCGATTTTGCCATCGCTGTGCGGGAGATGACGCACAAAGGGGAGACCTACGAACCGATCAAGGAAAACCAGGCTATTTACAATGACCTCTACAACCGGGTCTATTTGCGCATGTATAAGCGCCTCAAGCCACTCTACGACGAGATCCGCGACATCACCGGCTACCCGCCGCGTGATTGACCTAAAAAAGTATTAGCATTCCAGCAGGACGGTTTGACAGCCGCCCTGCTGCTTGTTTTATATTAAGCCATGGCATCATCCAATTAGTTAATAACCACAAACCATGTATGCGGTGCGCCAATCCTGTATATAATTGCCCTATTCTGAGTATTTGTATAACGGAGGTTTTAATGGCTCACCTGCCGACCGACCACAGTGATGTTCCTATCCGCCTGTTCAAATCTGATTTTCTCGAGTTCTTCTCCCACATCAGCCCCATCGCTGTTCTCGTTATCTGGCTGCCCGTAGCACTCTTCTTTCTCGTCTGGTCCATCATAAAGGCTCCAGCCGGGGCTTTTCCCGCTTACATCCCCATCGGCTTCGTCGCCGGGCTGGTCTTTTGGACCCTGGCCGAATACGTGCTGCACCGCTTCCTTTTCCACATGCCGGTGAAAGGAGAGAAGGCGGAGCGCATCGTTTTCCTCTTCCATGGCGTACATCACGCCCAGCCGCAGATGAAGACCCGCCTGGTCATGCCGCCAGCCGTGGCCATTCCGCTGGCTGCCGTCTTTTATGGTATCTTTCACCTGTTCTTCGCCATCATCCTAAAATCACCGCAGTGGATCGCGCCGGTTTTCTCGGCGTTCATCATCGGTTACCTCATTTACGACCTGACACATTACGCCACCCACCACTTCCCTATGCGCAACGGTTACGCCAAATACATCAAGCGTTACCACATGCAGCATCATTACAAAACTCCCAACGCGCGCTTTGGTGTCAGTTCCCCGCTGTGGGACGTGGTCTTCAGCACGAAACCCGAATAATCTGCGCTTTTTCATCCACTAAAATTCAAACCGGGGTGCAACATGAAACGTGTCAACGGCTGGTACCTCTTCGTCCTCAACGCCTACTGGATCGGCCTCTCCTTCATGTGGAACAGCCTGCACGTCACCATTCTGCCAGCTGTCCTGCTCAAATACGTTCCTGATAACCAGAAGAACACCTGGCTGGGGTTGCTCACCTTCTTCGGGCTGATCATTGCCATGCTCGTTCAACCGCTCTCCGGTGCAATCAGCGACCACTGGCAATCCAGACTCGGCCGCCGCCGTCCCCTTATGTGGCTGGGCACAGCCGCTGACATGGTTTTCCTGCTCATCATTGGTTTCATCGGCGGCCTGCCCGCCCTTTTCATCGGTTACATCGGCCTGCAGACATCCTCCAATATCGCCCACGGCCCTGCCCAGGGGCTGCTGCCGGATGAAGTTCCCGCCGAGAAGCTCGGGCTCGCCAGCGGCATCAAGACCGCGCTCGACATGGTCGGCATCGTGCTCTCCTCCCTGCTGATGGGATTCCTCATCTCCTCCAAAGACCCAGACCCGCGGCTTTCCATCACCGTCATCATCGCGCTACTGGTGGTCTTCGGCCTCATCACCCTCATCTTCACCAAAGAAAAGCCTTCCATCACAGATGGCAGGAACCGCGTACAGATGGGAAAAGTCATCAAGGAAACCTTCAACTTCAAGGCCGTTGGCAACAAGCATTACTGGCAGCTCATCCTCAGCCGCTTTCTGTACCTGGTTGGAATTTACGGCTTTCAATCCTTTGCACAGTACTTCATCCGTGATAAGTTCCCCGAGCAGGACCCCATCATGTTCACCCAGTTTGTGATGGGTACCTTTGTCATTGTCCTTATCATCTTCAGCCTCATCGCCGGCACCCTCAGCGACCGCTTCGGCCGTAAGAAGCTGCAAATCCTTTCTTCCATCATCGGCGGCATTGGCGCCATCCTGCTGATCTTCGCCAACACACCTGCAGAGCTGCTCATCTACGGCGCCTTTATGGGTATCGGGCTGGGCATCTTCCTCAGCGTCAACTGGGCCATCGCCAATGACATGGTTCCCAAGGATAACGCTGCCAAGTACATGGGGCTCACCAACATTGCCACCGCTGGTTCAGCCGCCGTCGCCAGGCTGGAAGGTCCAATGACTGACGCGCTCAATAATGCAGCGCCAGGCCAGTGGTGGGGCTGGACGGCACTGTTTGCAGTCTCCGCCCTGCTGATGTTCCTCTCCGCAGTCGCGCTGCTCAAGGTGCCGGAAACAAGGAAAGCCTGAATCGCCGCTTTCATACCGTATAATAACAGTGTGAACCTGGAAGAATTCCTGAACATTTATCCACCCGAAGTCAAAGACCTGCTCTCAACTGGTCGCAATTTTCTCATTAATAACGTTTCAGAGTTGCAGGAGGAAATCGACCTCCCCTCGAGGATACTGGTCTACCGCATTGCGGACGGCATGAAGGGCATCGTCTTTTCCCTGATCCCTTCAAAACAAGGCGTCAAACTGGGATTCTACCGCGGTCGGGAAATGGACGATCCGGCTCGCCTGATGGAAGGCCGCGGCAAGGTGCACTCCACAATTCCCCTGAACGCCGAACTATTCAGCAACTATGATCTCCATGCGCTTGTCAATCAGGCAGTCGCCAAAGCCCGCACCAGGCTCAACCCGGAAAGGTGAACCGTGTCTGAAAGATCCATCCTCGAAAAACTGCAATTAAAGCCCGGTCGCACACTGCTGCTGCATGCCGCCCCTCAGGGTTATCTGGAATCAGCTGGAGAAATCCCCGATAGTGCCGCTGTTACCAGTCAATTGCAGCCTGCGTTCATCATCCAGGCTTTCATCCGCTCGCAAGTTGAGTTGGAATCTGCTTTTGTTAAGCTCTCTCCCCTGGTGCTGCCGGGCGGCATGTTGTGGGTCACTTATCCCAAACTGACCTCAAAACTCAAGGGAGATATCCACCGCGATATCATCAACACCTATGCTCAGCAGAACGGCTGGACCGGCATCGCTATCATCTCGCTCGACGAAGACTGGTCTGCTCTAAGGTTGAAGCGCCTGTGAAAGCCACCCACCTCGACCTCGCCAGCGGCCGGGTTCACTTCCCGGTCTTCCTGCCCGACGCCACTTACGGCGTGGTGCGCACCGTGGATGCCCGCGACCTGGAGGGCGTTGGTGTTGAGGCGCTGGTGATGAACACCTTTCACCTCACGCAAAAGCCCGGTTCCGCCACCATCCAGGCGCTCGGCGGACTTCAACGCATGACCGGCTGGAAAAGGCCAATCATCACCGATTCCGGCGGTTTCCAGGCCTATTCGCTCATACGCCAGAATTCAAAATACGGCAGTATCAACGACAAAGGCATCCTCTTTTATCCAGAAGGCTCCAATCGCAAGTTCCAGCTCAGCCCGCAAAAGGCCATCCAGCTGCAAATGGGCTACGGCGCGGATATCGTTATCTGCCTGGACGACTGCACGCACGTGGACGAAGACGAAGCAGCCCAGCGCCTTTCCGTGGAACGCACCATCGCCTGGGCGCGCCTCAGCAAGGCGGAGTACCTCAAGCTGGCTGCGCAGAAGGAACAATCAGGGCAGACCCGCCCGTTGATCTTTGCCGTCGTACAGGGCGGCGGATTCAAGGACCTGCGTAAACGCTGCGCGGACGCACTGCTGGAAATCGGCTTCGACGGCTTCGGCTTTGGCGGCTGGCCGTTGGATGGCGAAAATCAGCTTCTGAGCGATATCATCGGCCACACCCGCGAGTTGATACCCGCTGCATTCCCCATGCATGCCCTCGGCATCGGCCACCCGCAAAACATCCTCGCTTCACACGAGCTTGGATATGACCTCTTCGACAGCGCCATGCCAACCCGCGACGCCCGCCACGGCAGGCTGTATACCTTCAATTACCCTCATCCCCGTTTGAACGGAGATTGGTTCTCCTACCTCTACGTTGACAATTCGCGCAACATCCGCTCCAGCCAACCCGTGAGCCCCTTCTGTGACTGTCCCTGCTGCCGTGACTACCCGCTCGGCTACCTCTTCCACCTCTTCAAACAGGGCGACCCCCTCTTCATGCGCCTGGCCACCCTGCACAACCTGCGCTTTATGGTGCAGCTCACCGACCGCATCCGGGAGCAATCCAACCATGGTTGAAACGCAACCCGGCATTGATACCCTGGTGGAACAGGTGCAGCATGGTGAGAAATACCGCAGCATCTCTTCACAACTTATCCGTTCGTTGTTAATAAACGAACTGGAAAAGAGGCGCAGCCCCAAAGATGCCGTCAAAGCCGCTCGCGCCAAGCTCCACCAGGTGGCTGCCGCCTACCAGCAAAAACCCATCCCCTACTCCGCCTGGCTGGATGAGTTCTCCAATCTGCCGGGTAACCTCAATGACCCCGAGGTGCTCGACTTCCTCACCCGTGCCATGCCCGCCCACGCCTCCACGCGCGAGCGTGTTTCCATCTTGCCGCGTTTTTTCAATGAGTGTCTGGCGCCGCTTGGCAGCATCGGCTCGGTCCTCGATCTCGCCTGCGGGCTCAACCCGCTGGCCATCCCCTGGATGCCCCTGCAGCCTGGCTTCACCTACACCGCCTGCGACATCTACACAGACATGGTAGATTTCCTTAACGTCTTCTTCACCAGGTTTCAAATTGATGGAGGCGCCGCTTTGTGTGATGTCACCCGTAAAATGCCACCCGTCTCCGCCGAGCTCACCCTGGTGCTAAAGACCATTCCCTGCCTGGAGCAGATGGACAAGGACGCCGGGAAGCGCTTGATCGAGCTGATCACTTCCCCCAATATTCTCGTTTCCTTCCCTGCGCACAGTCTCGGCGGACGCTCAAAAGGCATGGTACGCAATTATGAGCGCCACTTCACCGAACTCATCACCGGCAGGTTGTGGCGTGTTACCCGTTTCGAGTTTCCGGGCGAACTTGCCTTCCTGGTTCAGAGGTAAGCAGCCGCGCCCAATGAAGAAAGCTTCTCCCTCCTCTGTAGAGGATTTCACCGCCAATTTGATCTCCCGCGTCAGCGCGTCGCGCAAGTATCGTCATTTGGGCATTCCCCCCGCTACCCTGCGCGACCTGGTCGAAAAGACCATGCGCGCGCAATCCGACCCCCGCCAGGTGGAAAAAATACTGCGCCACAAGCTCCACAACCTGGTGGCACCTTACCTCGGTGACCCGGATTACGCGGCGATGCAAAAGTCGCTAACCAGTCTTCCCCGCGAACTGCATTCGCCATCGGTTGAGGCGTGGTGCCACGACCTGGTGAATTCTCATGCCTCCACACGTGAAAGGATTCCCATTCTGGAGACCTTCTACAGTGAGATATTTGAGCTTACCGGTGCCCCGCGCGTGATCCTGGATCTCGCCTGCGGGCTGAACCCCTTTGCCCTCCCCTGGATGAGCCTGCCGCCGGGTGCACGCTATTACGCCTACGACCTGCATCAGCCGCGCGTTGACCTGGTCAACTCCTTCCTTGCGCATTTTCGGCAGCCCGGATCGGCTCACCACCAGGACATCCTGGTGGAACCGCCGCTGATCGAGGCGGATATGGTCTTTTTCTTCAAGGAAGCCCACCGTTTTGATCAGCGCGAACGCGGTGTAAACCGCGCTTTCTTCAGCCGGTTGAAAACCCGTTGGCTGCTGGTTTCGCTGCCCACAGTTTCGCTCAGCGGTCAGCGCTCGATGATCGCCGGCGACCGCCGCCTGGTGACCGAAGCCTGCGCAGGCCGTGAATGGCAGGTGAGCGAGTTGATTTTCGCCACCGAGATCGTTTTTTGCATCCGGGTGCAGCCGTGAAGCGCAAACAGGCCAAACACCCGCAACCCCTCATCCAACCCGCTGACCCCCTTGAACTGGCCAGTGCCTACCAGGCGCTCCTCTCCGCGCAGGAATACGAACTGCTGCTGCGCGAACTTGACCAGCCGCTCCTGCCCGCCATCCGCTTGAACCCAATCAAAGCCCCGCCGGAACTTGAGTGCCGTTTGAACAGGAAATACGGTTGGCAGTTGGATCCGATTCCCTTCTGCCTCAACGGCTACAGGGTGACCATCGGGAATGGACCCGAAGTCAGCGCAGCGCTCGAACACAGGCTGGGTTTGTTCTTCATCCAGGAAGCCGCCTCCATGCTGCCGGCTGAGTTATTCACATTTCAGCCCGGCGGTGAAGAACTCGTCCTCGATATGGCAGCCTCGCCCGGTGGCAAGACCACCCACCTCGTTAGCCGCCTGGCGGATAGTGGCCTGGTGCTTGCCAACGATTCCAGCCAGGGGCGCATCCAGGCGCTGCGCATTGTCCTGCAGAACTGGGGAGCGATCAATGTGGCAGTCACCCGCTTCCCCGGTGAACGCTTCGGCGAGTGGTACCCTGGTGTGTTTGATAAAGTTCTCCTCGACGCTCCCTGCAGCATGCAGGGTCTGCGCACCGCTGAGTCACACCCGTCGCGCCCGGTGACGGAGAAGGAAAGCCTGCAGCTCTCACGCCGCCAACGAGCCCTCCTGGCGAGCGCTCTCCGCGCTGTTCACCCCGGCGGCGAGGTGGTCTATTCCACCTGCACGCTCCTACCCCGCGAGGATGAAGCCGTGGTGGAGGAAGTGCTGCGTGAGTTCGGCAGTACCGTAGAAATAATGGACGCCCAGTCCATCCTGCCCTCCCCCGCGCCAGCGCTTGACACTTTGGATGGCGTCGCTTTGCACCCCGGGATGGGCAAAGCCATCCGCCTTTGGCCGCACCGCCACCATACAGCCGGTTTTTTCGTCTGCCACCTGCGTAAAAGCGGACCGACAGGGTCGACTTCCACCCCGCCGCCCTCCCGCCCCATGGAAAAGGTCGGCTTTCGACAAATGACAGCAAGGGAGGAGCGCACGTTCTGCGATGAGTTCAGCAATACTTACGGTTTTGATCTGGCGGCCGATCTTGCGCGTTACCGGCGCGTGCTGGTAAGCCATTACGAAGAAGTGCACATCTTCCCCTCCGCCCTCCTTGAAAGGTTCCCCGACCTGCCGCTCCAGTCAGCCGGTATGCTCCTCGGGCAGCTGACCCCTGATGGCTTCCTCCCCTCGCATGAGTGGACCAGCCGTTTTGGCAGCCTGTGCACGCGCAATGTTGTCCAACTGGATGAAATTGAAAGTGATCTGTGGGTTTCAGGCGCAGACCTGCCAGCCCGCAGTAGCCCGATAAAGGAGTCAGATCAACACCGGGTTGTGATCAACCACGAAGGTCTGGTACTCGGGCGCGGCAAGGTCACCACAACCGCGTTGAAGAACTTGCTCCCCCGCCGCCTGCTCTAGGTCATTCGAGTTCGTGGAGCACCAGCGCCGCTGTCACCACCGCGGCGGTCTCCATACGCAGGATGCGCCTGCCCAGCGTGACAGGGGTGAATCCTGCGCTCACGGCGTGTTGCACTTCCTCTATTGAAAACCCGCCCTCCGGCCCGATCAACACCGCCACACTCACCGCTGTCTTTCCTGTCAACGCTGCTTTCAGCGAGTTTGTCTTTTCGCCCTCCCAGGGAATGAGACAGCGCTCATAATTCCGTGCCACCTCACCCGCTGCTTCTCCCAGGCTGGCAGGCGGCAGAAGTTCAGGCAGCCGTCCCCTACCGCTCTGTTCTGCCGCTTCCCGGATGATCACACGCCAGCGCTCATACTTTCCCACCACTTCCGCCGGGTGCTGCACCAGCGAACGGCTGCTACTGACCGGTAGAAACCCCCAAGCACCCACCTCGGTGCATTTCTGCAGCATCCACTCAAATTTTTCGCGTTGTGTCAGGCTCAACATCATCAGTAATTTCGTTCGCGGTTCTTCAGCCGCTGCTCTCTCCAGAATGCCCGCTGTGCATCTGTCCGCGTCCACCTGCGTCAATTCCACCACCATCTCGCTGCCGCGGTTATCCAGCACAACGCAGCGCTGCCCAGGCTTCAAGCGCAGCACGCGCGCGATCTGCCTGGCGTGCGTCACTGAAAAATTTACCTCATTACCTTCGAATTCTTCCGGGTCGATAAAAAAACGGTGCATTTTTCTCCGCGTCTCTTACTTCCTGGATTATACTAGGGGCGTGACATCACCTCTAGTATATACGAGTCTGCATGGATAAAGAACGTAACCGATCCTACAGGTATTTTGACCTGGTGATGGCGCTTTTCGTCACCGTGCTCATTGTCAGCAACCTCGCCTCGTCGGCCAAGATCGTTGACTGGGGCGTGGCCATCATCAACTTGCCGCTCGCCTTTGACGCCGGCACCATCCTCTTTCCCATCAGTTATATCTTTGGCGATGTTCTCACCGAAGTCTACGGGTTCAAGCGCTCCCGCCGCGTCATCTGGACCGGGTTCGCCTGCCTGGCGCTTACCGCCGGCGTGCTGTGGCTGGTTCGCCTGATGCCGGGTGAGGCCACCTGGCTCGAGCAGACCGGTCAGAATGCGTACGATGCCATACTGGGCGGGCTCACCTCGGGCGGCATCGTCCTTGCCAGCCTTGTGGCTTACCTGGCCGGCGAATTCATGAACTCGATCGTGCTGGCCAAAATGAAAGTGGCCACCGGCGGCAAGTGGCTGTGGGCACGTACCATCGCCAGCACCCTGGTGGGAGAAGGCGTGGACTCACTGGTGTTCGTGGGCATCGCCTGCCTTACCGGGGTCTTCCCCTGGAGTTTGTTCTGGACCCTGACTGTTACCAACTACCTGTTTAAGACCGCCATCGAAGTCGTCATGACCCCGGTCACCTACTGGGTGGTCAATCGGCTAAAAAAGTCGGAACAGGAAGATTACTTTGATACTCACACGAAATTCAGGATACTGGGTGATTAGGTTAAGTCTAATTATCCGCTCCAGCGATCACCACCGAGTATTCCCCCAGTAGTTTCTCCTGTGATAACTGCTCGATCAAACTGCTGATCGTTCCCCTGTACATCGTTTCGAACTTCTTCGTCAGGTCATTGGCCACCGCGCACCTGCGGTCGCCGTACACCGTCAGCGCGTCCTGCAGGAATGCCATCAGGCGGTAAGGGCTTTCGTAAAAAATGAGCGTATGCGGGGATTCGCGGTCTACTTCCAGCCAGCGCTGCCTGGCCGCGCTCTTGCGCGGCGGAAAGCCCCTGAAGGTGAAGCTGTGCACCGGCAGCCCTGAGAGTACCAGCGCCATGATTAGCGCCGTTGGCCCGGGAATCGCTGTGATGGAGATGCCCTTCTCGAGCGCGCTGCGCACAAGGATGAATCCCGGGTCAGAGATGGAAGGCGTGCCGGCATCAGTGACCAGCGCAACCGTTTTTTCCAGTTCGAGGAACTCCATCACCTTCGGCAGCGCGCGCTGCTCGTTGTCTTCCCTGAAGGAGATTTGTGGTTTCTTGATGCCAAAATGGTTCAGCAGGAACCCGGTTTTGCGCGTGTCTTCACTCACCACCACGTCCGCGGATTCCAGTGCAGCCAGTGCGCGTTGTGAAATATCTCCCAGGTTCCCGATCGGTGTGGATACTAGCAGCAGCATGGTCTGTTCCTTTCATTGGCAGTATATCACGCCCGCAGTTGATTGGTGTGGCTATCTTACTTACTTCAGGTTTGCTGCCTGTCTGCGGGTATAATTCCCGCTGGAGAGAATTATGGCCAACACACCCACTCGAGACCGTATCCAGCAAACCGCTGCCGACCCCCGACCGCGCCGACGCCCGGATTGGATCAGGGTCAAAGCACCCTCCGGTGAGACCTACGACCAGCTGCAGGAGCTGATGCGCCGCACCGCGTTGCACACCGTCTGCGAGGAAGCCGGCTGCCCGAACATGGGCGAGTGCTGGGGCAGCGGCACCGCCACCTTCCTCATGCTGGGTGATGTCTGCACGCGCTCCTGCCGCTTTTGTGATGTCAAACACGGCCGCCCCGCTCCGCTGGATTGGGATGAACCAGAGCGGGTGGCGCAGGCGGTCAAATCCATGGAACTCAAGCACGCTGTCATCACCTCGGTCAACCGTGACGAGCGTGAGGACGGTGGCGCCCCCATCTTCGCCGCGGTTATCCGCCGCATCCACGAGCTTCAGCCCGGCTGCTCTGTTGAGGTGCTCATCCCGGATTTCAAGGGCAGCCTCCCCGCCCTGAAACTGGTTATGGACGCCCGCCCTGAGATCCTCAACCACAATGTTGAAACTGTGCCTTCACTTTTCAAGATGGTGCAACCCCAGGACCACTACGAGTGGTCTGAAGCTGTCCTGCGCAACGCCAAAAACCTTGCCCCTGACGTGCTGACCAAATCAGGCATCATGGTCGGCCTGGGTGAAACCATGGAGGAATTGATGGCCGTGATGCGCGACCTGCGTAAGTGGAATGTGGATATTCTCACTATCGGCCAATATCTTCAGCCCAGCCGCCGCCACCTGCCAATCGCGCGCTACTACACGCTCGAAGAATTCGCCCAGCTTAAGGAATATGGTCTCGCCATCGGCTTCAGGTGGGTGGAAAGCGCCCCGCTGGTGCGCTCCTCCTACCACGCCGCCGAGCAGGTGCGCGCGCTCAACCCGGCCTT
>CAYMGO010000066.1:0-12069 GCA_964390015.1 uncultured Anaerolinea sp.
CGCAAGCGGTGCATACCCCCGCCGCGGTTGTGCAACAGGTCAAAGTTCTCAGGCTTGATCGCCAGCTCCTCGCCGTCAAGCAGCCCGCTCACACCGGATTGACCCGGTTCGCCGCGCTTGTTGCGGCAGTACGCGCAAGTTTTAGGATCGTGCGCCTTGTAATCCTGCGGTTCCTCGTAAGTGGTGATGTAACCCTCGTAGTTGCGCAGGATGATCTTGTGGTCGGAAGAACTGATGTGGTAATTGGGCATCACGGGGATCTTACCACCGCCGCCCGGGGCATCCACCACGTAGGTGGGCACCGCGAAACCGGAAGTATGCCCGCGCAGGCCTTCAATGATCTCGATGCCCTTGGCTACCGGCGTGCGGAAGTGCCCGGCGCCCTCCACCAGATCACACTGGTAGAGATAGTACGGCCGCACACGGATGCGTACCAGCTTGTGCACCAGGTCGCGCTGGATGTGCACACAGTCGTTCACCCCCGCCAGCAGCACGGATTGATTGCCCAATGGGATGCCGGCGCGCGTCAACCTGTCAGCAGCATCCGCCAGCTCCCGCGAGATCTCGTTGGGGTGGTTGACATGAATGTTCAGCCACAGCGGGTGAAAGCGCTGCAGCATTTCGGTCAGTTCCTCGGTGACGCGCATGGGCATGAATACCGGCACGCGTGAACCAATGCGCAGAACCTCGATGTGCGGGATCTCGCGCAGGCGGGTAAGCAACTCCTCCAGCAGCTTGGGTGCCAGGGTGAGCGGGTCGCCACCCGATAGCAGCACATCGCGCACCTGCGGGGTGTTCTTAAGGTACTCAATCTGCGCGTCGAATTCGCTGCGCGAGAAGGTCTGGTTGGGGTCGCCCACGATGCGCGCGCGCGTGCAGTAGCGGCAGTAGGAGGCGCACTGCGTGGTCACCAGCATCAGCACGCGGTCTGGGTAGCGGTGCACCAGCCCGGGCACCGGCGAGTGGCGGTCCTCCGCCAGCGAATCTTCCATCATACCGGTAAATGCGTTGATCTCGCCAGCGGTGGGGATGATCTGCTTGCGGATGGGGTCATCCGGGTCATCAGGGTTGATCAGGGAGACATAATAGGGGGTCACATCCACACGGAAAAGCCCGCTGGTGCTGAGGGCTTCGCGTTCACTGTTGGTAAGCGGAAATACCTTTTCAAAGTCTTCGACTGAATTCAAGCGCCGGCTCAACTGCCAGCGCCAGTCGTTCCATTGCTCGTCAGGTACATCTTTGAAAATTGGCGCACGTTTTGAAACGAAGGGGGTTGGGGTCATGCATCCTCCTATGTTATGGAAAAATCTGTGACTTTCACAATTCATTTTAAGGGGTAATCACAGGTAGGTCAACACAAACAACAAAAAGACTGATGATTAATATTCATCAGTCTCATGTTGAGATCCTTCTTATTTATTCAATCTGGTAAGGAACTTCCGTGACAACAATTCTCTTGCGATGAAGCAGCGCTTTACGCAGAGATTCCGCGGTACGCATATGCAGAAAGTTGGTCCACCAGTGTTTGGGAATAAACTGAGGAACGACCAGTGTGATGATCTCATTAGGTGCGAGGATCAACGAAATCTTATCGATGTACTCCAGCAGTGGCTCCAGAAACAGACGGTACGGCGAATCCAGGACCACAAGACGGTACCCCTCCCCCCAACTTTCCCATTTATTCTTTACCTTGGCGGTTTCTACCGGGTCGATGGAAATATGAACCGCGGTAACATCCTCAGATAGCGATTTCGCAAAATGCAGCCCTGCCAGTGTGCCGTTGTGAACCCCGCTAATGGGTATGATCACGCGGTTGCGCTTGATGTTCCGGTTCACGTGCAGGTTATCCAGTGATAATTGATTCGCCAGGTTTTTGTAATGATGGTGAATCTGGTAAAAAATAGTAACTAATACCGGCACCAGCAGAATAATGATCCAGGCGCCATCGCGGAATTTTGTAATCGCAAAAATGACCGCCACGACCGATGTACAAAAAGCTCCGAACCCATTAATGAGCATTTTATGAAGCCAACCTCTATCAAAGCGAACAGTCGATCCGGGTTCGACAATTTCCTCACCTGGTTTGAGATGACCTGACTTCCACCAGCGGCGAGCCATGCCTGCTTGCGATAATGTAAATGAAAGAAATACACCAATCGCATAGAGAGGGATCAGGCTGGAAACACTGGCTTGAAAACCGATCACTAACAAGGAAGCCATCACCGCCAGTAACACAATGCCACTGGAATAAACCAACCGACTACCACGAAATGTGAGCTGTCTTGGCAGGAATCCATCAGCGGCGTGTAACGCTCCCAGGCGCGGAAAATCTGCGAAAGCGGTATTTGCTGCCATTATTAATATGATTGTTGTTGCACTAATGAAGAGCAAGTACAACGCGCCCCGGCTGCCATAAATCGTTCGCGCCAATTGCGAGACCACCGTTTCTCCTTCAGCCGGAACTGCTCCAACTGTCGTGCTCAAGAAGGTGATACTTAATAACAATGTCCCCAGAATACCTGACATCCAAAGTAAGGTTTTCCCGGCATTTTTGCTGCGCGGTTCCTTAAATGCAGTGATTCCGTTGGAAATGGCTTCCACACCTGTGAGTGAGGTTGTTCCATTAGCAAATGCCCGCAAAATCAAAAACAGGGAAATTGGTTGTAATACATCGGTTTCCAGTGCCGGCGGACCAACTACCATTCCCAGTGAACCGCTGAAGTAACGGATAAAACCTGCGATAACCGTAATCAACATAATCGCCAGAAAAAAGTAGGTTGGGATGGCGAATGCGACACCTGATTCCTTTACCCCGCGAAGGTTGATGATCATAATTAACATGATCATCCCAACCGCGATAACGACACGGAAAGGAAACAACTCCGGATATGCAGAGACGAGTTGCGCAACCCCTGATGAAATTGAAACCGCAACCGTAAGTATGTAATCGGTTAATAGGGCGGCACCAGCAGTTTGAGCTGGAAGTTCACCCAGGTTATCGCGGGCTACTATATACGCCCCACCACCCCCAGGATAAGCATGGATTGTTTGTTCGTAGGAAAAGGTGAGGATTATCAGCAAGACAACAATCGCACCAACCATCGGCATAGCAAGATGCAGCGCTCCCGCACCTGCCGCTGCCAGGATCAGCATTAACTCCTGTGGGCCGTAAGCCACAGAAGACATAGCGTCAGACGAGAAGACCGCTAAACCAATCAATTTACCAATGGTTTGATGCGGTGCGTCCGCAGTCGCTAACGGTCGTCCAATCAACCAGGTTTGCAATTTTTTTTCGGGTTGGAAATTCGCCGATTGTTCAAAAATATTTACGGGTTTTTCGATTGGGTTCATCTGATGCGTGACTTTCCATAAAAACAAAGTGAAATCGATAAATGGGGCAATTAACCCAATAACTCTCTATGAAACATAGAGAGTTTACGCAAAGAACATAAGTTTTGTACTAAGGATCGATCGGTTAAGATAAAGAAATAATAAGGAATTAGTCCCCGGTTTTAAACCTGTAACCGATCCCGGGATCGGTGATTAACACCTGAGGATTATCCGGGTCAAGTTCAATTTTCTTTCGCAACTGCCCGATGTAAACACGCAGGTATTCGGTATGATCCGCCTCTTCAAATCCCCATACATGCGTGAGAATTGCCTGGTGGGTCAGCACTCGATCTGCGTGTGCCGCCATATAGGAAAGAAGTTTAAATTCAGTGGCTGTCAATTTTAATTCTTCGCTGTTAATCGTGGCAATGTGGCGTGCCAAATCGATCGAGAGTGCGCCAGCTTTTATCACCGTTTCCTTGTTCCCAATTGATTGTGCCGAGTGTCGCAACGCCACCCTGATGCGCGCCATAAGTTCTTCTATGTTGAAGGGCTTGGTCAGGTAATCATCCGCTCCTTTGTCAAGCGCGGCAACTTTATCCCGTTCACCATCGCGCACGGAGAGGACGATTATCGGGATGGAAGACCACTCCCGAATCTGCTCACAGACCTCGATTCCGTCCATGTCCGGCAGCGTCAGATCAAGGATGATAACGTCGGGAAGTTGGGACACCGCAAGGGCAATGCCCTCTTCACCAGTAACAGCGGAGACAACCCGAAAATGACCTGAACTTAAGATGGTTTTTAAAGCTCTTAATATCTGCGGTTCATCATCAATCAATAAAATTAATGGGTCTTTATCCATCTGTAACATCCTCAGGCAAACGCGGCAAAGCTCCATCCAGTGTTAGTGGAAGAGTAATGTTAAAAGTGAATCCTGTTGGCGTGTTTTCCGCCCAGATCCTTCCCTCGTGCGCTTCAACAATTCCTTTGCAGATAGACAATCCCAGGCCGGTTCCCGTGACCTTGTCCGCTTCAGTGATCCTGAAGAATTTGTCAAAGATGTGCCCGAGATGCTCTTCCGGTACCGGCGGGCTCTGATTGCTTACTTTAATCAACGCGTGATCCTCAGAAACACTGGCAGTTACCTGGATAGTGGTGTTCTTTGGCGCATATTTGATGCTGTTGCTAATGAGGTTGGTGAAAACCTGACCCATCATCACATAATCTGTCGGTATAAGCGGGAATTTTTCATCAATATCTAATTGTAAGGGGTGGTCCTCGAGCTGACCGCGCAATTTGGTCTCAACGCCTTTGATGATCTCGATGATGGAATTCCAGCGTTTCATTGGTTGCAGCGCGCCAGCTTCAATCCGCGACATATCCAGCAGGTTTCCCACCAACAGGTTCAGCGCGTCCGTTTCTTCGTCTATTGTGGCCAATAATTCAGTTCTGGCTTGCGTATCCCATTTCACAGCTCCACTGCGTAAACTGGAGGCTGAGGCTTTTATCGCGGCCAGCGGCGAGCGCAACTCATGAGACACCGAATTCAACAGAGATGTTTTTACCCGGTCACTTTCCTCCAGGATTTTGGCAAGATTTTCGGATTTGAACAAGCGTACCCGTTCGATAGCCAACGCCCCCTGGTTACTGAACGCAGAAAGCATTCGTGTTTCTTCAATCGACAGATTGCTCTGATCGAACCACAATCGTATCTCTCCTTCGTCATTGCGCGAGGTATACAAAGTAATAACCAGGTCGCTGGGGGGTTCAAACCGCGCCGCAACAGGGACCCGGTAAAACAAGACTTCTTCAGTCTCAAGGTCGCGCGTGGTAATTTCAACCTGATCAAAACTGAAAGTTTCATGCAGCTTTTCAGCCAGTACCCGGATGATGTCACGGACATCGGTCATCCCGGCCAGCGCGGAGGACAGCTCGTACATTCGCGTCGATTCCATCTCTCTTTTTTCCGCCAGGCGCACAGCCTGCCTTGCCTGACCGATCAGCTGACTGACCACCACCGCCACGATCAAGAAAATGATCAAGGTGATCAGATCCTGGGTTTGGTGGACGCTAAATGTGAAATACGGCTGAATAAAGAAATAATTGAATGCGAGGAATGAGAAAAATCCTGCAAGAATCCCGGCTGTCAATCCCCATAAAACTGTGCAAATCAGCACTGGCAGCAGGTAGAGTAAAGCAATCAACTGGATCTGCAGCCCGGATTCCACCAGTTTGAGCAGCAAGGTGACAAAGCCGATGATCAGAAAATTTCCCACCAACTCAAGGAAAATTTTCAAAGTGCGGGTTTTGTGTAATTTCACGAGTGGATTCCCTTTTTGTGCATCCATCTACCAGGATTATAGTGCAGGATTCACTGGAAACGCTCCTTCATCATCGTACCAAATAACACCTCATATATACAGCATTAATCTTTTATTAGAACAAATCACCCCGCCTTGACTTGAATTTTACGGCATGTTATCATTATTCTCAGAAAATTAGCACTCGAAGGGCTTGAGTGCTAAAAAGATAAAAATGACCGAACTTACTGACCGCCAACGCATGCTGCTTTCCCTGGTGATCCACGAATATGTCCGCTCGGCAAACCCGGTGGGCTCTAAACACGTCGTGGAGCAGTTCAATTTGGATATGAGCTCCGCCACGGTGCGCAACGAGCTGGCAGCGCTCACTGACCTGGGTTACCTGCGCCAGCCGCACCTCTCCGCCGGTAGAGTGCCCACTGAAGACGGTTACCGCCTGTTCGTGGGCAACATCGTACATGAGACTGAATTGCCGGATTCCACCCGCCGCACCATCGCGCACCAGTTCTACCAGATGCGCCAGGACGTGGAAGGCTGGACGCGGCTGGCGGCTTCCATTCTCGCGCATCAATCACGCGCTGCCTCCCTAGTCACTGCGCCGCACCCCGAGCAATCCAGGTACAAACACCTGGAGCTCATCGCCGCGCGCGGACGCCAGGTGTTGATGGTGCTGGTGCTGATGGGTGGCGAGATCCTGCAGCGCTTCATCACCCTGACCGAACCAGTATCCCAGGAACAGCTCTCCTCCGCTGCCGACCGGCTGAACAACATCTACAGTGGCCGCAACATGGATGAAATGTCCGGCGAGCCGACCGTGCTTAACGCGCTGGAGCAGGAATTCCGCCAACTGGTTCTGGATGAAATGGAACAGGCGGATTCGATGATCTCCGGTGAAGTGGTGCTGGACGGGCTTACCAATGTGCTGGCAGAACCCGAGTTCGCGGCTTCAGAGGAAGCCAGACGCGCGCTGCGCGTGCTGGAAGAAAAACCCCTGTTGAACGAAATCCTTTCCAAAACAGTGCTGCATGGATCCTCACTGGGTGGGGTGCAGGTGCTCATTGGCGGTGAGGGCATTTACGACGCGCTTTCGCAGTGCTCGATCGTGCTTGCGCGTTACGGCACCCCCGGCCTGGCAACCGGCACGCTCGGCGTGCTTGGACCCATGCGCATGCCCTACGGGCGGACGATCTCCATTGTCAGGTTCCTTTCAGGGCTGCTATCAGACCTGGTCAACGATACGATCATTGAATGATCGCTCACAACAAATATAAATAGAGGAATAAATCATGGACGAAGCAAAAAAACATAGCAAGAAGACCAACCAACACCAGCAGGACTTGAGAACAGAAGAAGGCGAGGAAAATAAGATCCCGTCAGAAACAAATTTGGCTGAGGAAATTGAGAAGCTCAAAACCCGGCTTTTAGAACTGGAAAATGAAGCTACGAGCAACCTCGACGGCTGGCAGCGCGAAAGGGCGGAATTCTCAAATTACCGCAAACGCGTTGAACGCGATCACGCGCAATCACGGCAGGATATCACCGGCGCGATCATCAAGAAATACCTGGTGGTGCTGGATGACCTGGAACTGGCGCTGAAAGACAAGCCCAAGAGCGGACAAGGCGAAGCCTGGGCGAACGGTATCGAGCTCATCGCGCGCAAGCTGCTCTCGATCATCGAAGCGGAAGGCGTTGAGCGCATCAGCCAGAACAAGGTTCTTTTTGACCCGACCATTCACGAAGCGATCTCAAGTGAAGAGAATGCTGATTTTGAAAGCGGCGAGGTGATCGAAGTCATCCGCCACGGATACAAATTAGGCGACCGCGTATTACGACCCGCAATGGTGCGCGTTGCCAGATAACCAAATTTGGAGAGGAAATTATGGCTAAAATCATTGGAATTGATCTCGGTACCACCAACTCTGTTGTGGCGGTGATGAGCGGCGGCGAACCCGTCGTCATTCCATCCGCTGAAGGGGAACGCCTCGTTCCATCCGTCGTCGCGGTGAACAAGAACCACGAGCGCATCGTGGGACGCTCCGCGCGCAACCAGGCAATCGTCAACCCTGAGAACACCATTTTCTCGATTAAGCGCCTGATGGGCCGCAAGTTCAGTGACCCTGAAGTGCAGCGCACCATCAGCCGCGTGCCTTACAAGATATCAGCAGCGGGCAATGGCGACATCCGCGTAACCCTCGACGGCAAGGAATACAGCCCCCCCGAGATCAGCGCCATGATCCTTGGCAAGCTCAAAACAGATGCTGAAGCCTACCTGGGTGAAACCGTGAACCAGGCGGTAATCACCGTGCCGGCCTATTTCAATGACGCCCAGCGCAACGCCACCAAAGACGCCGGCCGCATCGCCGGGCTTGAGGTGTTGCGCATCATCAACGAACCGACCGCTTCTTCGCTGGCTTACGGGCTGGATAAAAAGAAGAACGAAGTTATCGCTGTTTATGACCTGGGCGGCGGCACCTTCGATATTTCCGTGCTGGATGTCGGTGAAGGTGTTTTCCAGGTGCGCTCCACCAATGGTGATACCTTCCTCGGCGGCGATGACTTTGACCAGCGCGTGATGGATTTCCTCATCGAGGAATTCAAGAAGTCCAGCGGTATCGATGTTCACTCTGACCGCCAGGCGCTGCAGCGCTTGAAAGAAGCTGCTGAGAAGGCCAAGATCGAGCTTTCCACTGTGCAGCAAACCGAGATCAACCTGCCCTACCTGACGGCTGATTCCACCGGCCCCAAGCACCTGGTGCTCACGCTCACCCGCGCCAAACTTGAACAACTCACCGGGGACCTGATCCAGAAGACCATGGAGCCGATCCGCCGCGCCCTTTCTGACGCCGGATTGAAAGCCGCCGAGATCAACGAGGTGGTGCTGGTGGGCGGCATGATCCGCATGCCCGCCGTGCAGGAAGCCGTGAAGCGTGAATTCGGCCGCGAACCCCACAAGGGTGTTAACCCCGACGAGGTCGTGGCGGTCGGCGCGGCCATCCAGGCTGGCGTGCTGGGCGGCGACGTGAAAGACATTTTGCTGCTCGACGTCACCCCGCTGACGCTCTCGGTAGAAACCCTGGGCGGTGTTTCAACCCCGCTCATCGAGCGCAACACCACCATCCCCACCCGCAAGAGCCAGGTGTTCTCCACCGCGTCTGATGGTCAGACCCAGGTGGAGATCCACGTGCTGCAGGGAGAGCGCCCGATGGCGGCTGACAACAAGTCGCTGGGCAAGTTCAACCTGGATGGCATCCCCTCCGCGCCGCGCGGCATCCCGCAGATTGAGGTCACCTTTGATATCGACGCCAACGGCATTCTCAACGTCACCGCGCTCGATAAAGCCACCAACCGCTCTCAGCACATCACCATCACCGCCTCCAGCGGCCTATCGGAATCTGAAGTTCAGAAGATGAAGCAGGACGCCGAAGCCAATGCTGAGGCTGACCGCAAGCGCAAGGAGCTGGTGGAAGTGCGCAACAACGCCGATAACACCACCTATGCCGCGGAAAAACTCATCCGCGAGAACGGCGATAAGATTCCCACTGACCTCAAGAAAGAGGTTGAGGATTCTGTTGCCAGCCTGCGCGGCATCATGAACCAGGACGACGCGGAGCGTATCCGCACCGCTACTGAAGCGCTCAATCAGTCGATCCAGAAGATCGGTGCCAGCATGTACCAGCAGCCCGGAGCTGAAGGGCAGGGTGCCCCCGGCGGCCAGGACCAACCCGGACCCGAAAGTGGCGGCGGCAGTACTCCCCCTGATGGGGACGCCGGTGATGTGGTCGATGGTGAGTTCAAATCGGTTTAGACCAGACCTTTACCTTCAGGTATAATCGGACGGGGCGTTCGGGGAGGTTTTCTCCGCGCCCCGGAATTCCTTTAACCTGCGCGAAATGGAAAGAATTGTATGACCAAGCGTGATTATTATGAAATTCTGGGTGTCAACCGCAACGCCTCGCCGGAGGAACTGAAATCAGCCTTCCGCACCCTGGCGCGTAAGTTCCACCCCGACATGAACAAAGAAGCCGACGCCGAGGAGAAGTTCAAGGAGATCAACGAGGCCTACGCCGTCCTTTCGGACGCTGATAAACGCCGCGCCTATGACCAGTTCGGTCACGCCGGCGTGAATGGCGCGGGCGGCGTACCGGATTGGTCGAGCATGGATTTCGCCGACATCTTCGGTGAATTCTTCGGCTTCGCCACCGGCGCTTCACGCGCGCGCCAGAACGCCCCACGGCGCGGGCAGGACCTTTCCTACGCGGTGACGTTGACCTTTGAAGAGGCCATCTTCGGCGTGGAAAAAGAGGTCGAGGTGACGCGCGATGAAGTTTGCCACACCTGCAGCGGCAAGGGTGCTGAACCCGGTTCCAACCCGGCCAAGTGCAGCAACTGCGGCGGCCGCGGCGAAGTGCGCCAGGTGCGCCAGACCTTTTTGGGGTCTATGGTGCAGGTGACCACCTGCCCGGTGTGCGCCGGACGCGGTGAGATCATCGGCACCCCCTGCCATACATGCAGCGGCAGAGGATTGGAACGCAAGACCATCCTCAAGAAAGTGGCAATCCCCGGCGGGGTTGATAACGGCACGCAGATCCGGCTTGCCGGCGAGGGGCAGCCCGGCATCAACGGTGGACCCACAGGCAACCTTTACATTGAGATCAAGGTCAAGAGTCACAAGTTCTTCCGGCGCAAGGAGAATGACATCCTGCTCGACCTGAACATCAACATCGCGCAGGCGGCGCTGGGTGCCGAGGTTGAGATCCCCACAGTGGATGGACCCACCAAGCTGGTTATCCCCGCGGGCACGCAGCCGGGCAAGGTTTTCACCCTGCGCGGCAAGGGCAGCCCCGTATTACGCAGCAATACCCGCGGTGATCAGAGAGTCATCGTTAATGTCGATATCCCCACCCGCCTGACGGACGAGCAGCGCCAGCATCTTGAAGCGCTGGCCGCCAGCATGGGTACCGAGGTGCGCCCGCAGGAAAAGGGCTTTTTAGACTCGCTCAAGGAGGTCTTCGGTGGCTGAGGCCAGGTGGCTGCAGGTATCGCTGACCGTGGATGGTGAACTGGCTGAAGCGGTGTCGGAAGTGCTGAACCGCTACACCAGCGGCGGCGTGGTGGTGGAATCCAATGTGAAATACTTGAACGCTGAAGATGAAGGCACGCCATACGGTCCGGTGAAAGTATACGGATATCTCATTATCGATGCGAATGTTGAGGACAACCGCCGCAGGCTGGAAGAAGCACTGTGGCACCTGAACGCCATCCGCGAACTGCCGCAGCCTGAATACAGCGAGATCGCCGACGAGAACTGGATGGAAGCCTGGAAATCACACTACCACCCGATTCCCATTGGCAAGAAACTGCTGGTGCTGCCCGCCTGGATCGAGCAGGAAGATCTGAGCCGGGTGGCGGTGAAGATCGACCCGAGCATGGCTTTCGGTACCGGCACACACCCTTCAACCCAGTTGTGCCTGGAGCTGCTGGAGGATTACACTGCAGCCGGCAAACCCGTCATCGATATTGGCTGCGGGTCGGGCATCCTTTCCATCGCGGCGCTCAAGCTCGGCGCCGGCAAAGCCATCAGCGTGGATATCGATGCGGCGGCCATCAAGGCCACGCTCGAGAACAGCCGCGCCAACGGTGTGGAAGAAAAGGTGGAAACCGGTCTGGGGTCAGTGGAGGAATTGAGATCGGGTAATTTTTCCGCGCGCCGCGCGCCGCTGGTGCTGGCCAACATCCTGGCACCCATCCTCATCCGCCTCTTCGAGGGCGGCATGGCGCACCTGGTGGCGCCAGGCGGTGTTATCATCCTGGCCGGCATTTTGGCGGAGCAAGGTGCGAGCGTAATGGCTGCCGGTGAAGCGTCGGGGCTCACCTTCGTGGAAGAACGGCGCAGCGGTGATTGGGTGGCGCTGGTGATGCGACAACCCTGATCCTTAGATCATCTCAAAGCCCGCGCGCTGCGCGGGCTTTTTGTTTGACAGCACGGATGCCGCGGTCTATACTTGGCGGCATGGAGCCTCTCATCATCCGCTTTATTGAAGATACCGATGTGCCGGAAATCGTCGAGATTTACAATCACTATATCACCGCGACTGCAGTCTCGTTTGAAGAAGCAGCGGTGAGCACAGCGGAAATGCAGCAGCGCATCGCGGGGGTGAAAGCGCAGCAGCTGCCGTGGTTGTGCGTGCAGGTGGCGGGCAGGCTCGCCGGTTACGCCTACGCATCACGCTGGCGCGAGCGCTCCGCCTACCGCTACACTGCGGAAAGCACCATTTACCTTGCACAGGAATACACCAGGCGCGGCATCGGCAAAGCTTTGTACCGCGCGCTGCTCGAGCAGCTAAACGGCGCGGGTGCGCACGCGGTGATGGCGGTGATCACCCTGCCCAACCCCGCCAGCGTGGCGCTGCACGAA
>CAYMGO010000067.1:0-12024 GCA_964390015.1 uncultured Anaerolinea sp.
CTGGAAGAAGTGAGCCGATACTTTAACGTAACCCGTGAACGCATTCGTCAGATCGAAGCCAAGGCGCTGCGCAAATTACGCCACCCAACGCGCAGCCGCTACCTTAAAGAATACCTGGGTTAGCGATTTTGAATATGGGGTCTATTTACAGGTCTCGCCGAGCGCGTCGCGCAGGCTGATCACCTGCCAATTCGTCTCCAACAACTGCTGCAATTCATCCAGGTTTTCCGGGATGATGTGGAGGATGAGGATGCTGCCGGGTCTGAGGGGCATGCGGTTGACCTCGAACGTGTGCTCATCTGCGCTCCAGTAAGCCGGGAAGAATCCCTGTTCGTTCGTAGCCTTCATGAATTCAGGCGTCCACCTTCCCCATGGCGCGCGCACATAAGGGGTAACCCCCCGGTCGTATAGTTCATTCCCTATGAGCGTTTTTAAAGCTTCAGTCCAATCCCGGTAATCGCGCAGCCAATCCTCCAGGGTCATGCCGTCAATAACGCTTACATCAGGGTGGGTGTGGCTGTGGTAGGCGATGTCGTTACCGTTTTCTACCAGGCGTTCAATTGTTTCAGGTTGAATCTTGGTGGCGAAAGAAGTGCCTACCAGAAAAAAGGTCGCCCGGGCGTCATGCTCTTCGAGCAGGTCCAGCATCTGGTTGAGAACTTCGTTGTTGTAGCCATCATCAATCGTCAGCACAACGAAATCGTCCATTGTATCGAATGATTTTAATAACCCGTTTTCGTCGTAAACCGGGATGGCTTTGACGCGGCTCGTCTGACAAATTTCGATCGTTGCGGTGACGGTTGGCTCAGTAACAGGGGTCATTTCAGGCAGGGCTGTAGCTGGCGGGACCAGTGTTGAAGTGGGCAGGGCGGGAGGGTCAACAACAAGCGGCGCGGCAGCCATACGAGCTGTACACGCCGAACCTGACAGTAACAAAAAAAAGGCTACCAGTAATCTAACATTAATTGAAGAACGCATTAACCCTCGCCATTGATATCAACAATCCGAATTACCACAACAGTATTTTACCCAATCCCCTTGACTTGCATCAAGTTTTTATCCATGATATACTCATTTTACTAGAGTTAATAACAATATTGAAAAGGTTATTTCTGGTTTCGCAAAGGAAGCCGGAAAACAAAAAATCCCGTCCCAGAAAAATCAATAAGTAGTCCCGAACCTGATCCCAGGTCGGGGTGTCGATATCCAACCTATACTGATGGACATGAACCTATGAAAATTCTTGAAATGGAAGACGCCTCCCTATCCTCGCTGCGCGAGCTTGCGGAAGAGCTCAAAGTTCCCAACGCCAAACGTTTGAAAAAAGAAAATCTGATCATCAACATTCGCCGGGCAGAAGCCGAGCAGGAAGGGCTTGAGGTGCGCGGTGGCGTGCTTGAGATCACCCCTGAAGGCGTTGGCTTTTTACGCAACAATTACTCGATCGGTTCTGAGGATGTTTATGTTTCACAGGCGCAGCTGCGCCGGCATGACCTGCGCATGGGGGACCTCATTATTGGTGCGGTGAGACCTCCGCGAGACGCGGAGCGGCATTATGGGCTGCTCAAGGTGGAAACCGTCAACGGCATTGCCCCGGAGGAAATGCGCAACCGCAAGACCTTTGAAAGCCTCACACCGATCTTCCCGGATAAACGCTTTGATCTTGAAACCGATAAAAGCATCCTTTCTTCACGGCTGATCAACCTGATTGCCCCCATTGGGCGCGGTCAGCGCGGCATGATCGTTTCACCCCCCAAGGCTGGTAAGACCACCATCCTCAAACAATTGGCGAACTCCATCACCGCCAACAACCCTGAGATCCACCTGATCATTGCCCTCATCGGCGAACGCCCGGAGGAAGTGACGGATATGGACCGCTCGGTAGATGCGGAAGTGGTCGCTTCAACCTTTGATGAGCCGGTCAGCGCGCATGTACGCACTGCTGAGATCACACTGGAACGCGCCAAACGCCTGGTGGAGATCGGTCGCGATGTGGTGATCTTGATGGACTCGCTGACCCGCCTGGCGCGTGCCTACAACCTGGTGGTCAATCCCTCAGGTCGCACCCTTTCGGGCGGTATGGACCCCTCGGCGCTTTACCCGCCCAAGAAGTTCTTCGGCGCGGCGCGTAATATTGAAGAAGGTGGTTCATTGACCATCATTGCCACGGCGCTGGTCGATACCGGTTCACGCCTGGATGATGTGGTTTACGAGGAGTTCAAGGGGACTGGTAACATGGAACTTCACCTGTCGCGCAGGCTGCAGGAACGGCGTGTCTTCCCCGCCATCGATATTGAACGCTCGTCCACCCGCCGCGAAGACCTGCTGCTGGGTCCGGACATTCTGCCGCGCGTTTGGCTGATGCGGCGCATGTACCTGCAAATGATCAGCTCACCACCGGGAGGCGCGGGTATGGACCCGGCTGTGGCGACAGAGGCGATCTTGCAGCGCATGGCGCGCACCAAAGATAATATGGAATTTCTGGAGAACTTAACGGAGGACTAGGTGGCTAAAAAACAACCAGTCCCGGAAGCACCGGTCGAACCTGAAAAGCAGGCAGCGCCTGAAAATCGGGCTAAACCAGCGCCGTCCTGGACTGTCATTCTCTCATGGGGGGGAACTCTTTTAACGGTGGCTATATTACTGGCGGTGTTGTTCCGTTTTAATCCTGTTGCCCTGTTCAAGAATAACAACCAATCAGCGATTGTTGATGTCGATGATCAAATTGAACTGCCTGCGCTTACCACTACCCGGGCGGATTACTCGTTGGTGAGATCCGCGAGCCTGGATACGATCGTCCCCGAAGGCGTGCGCCATTTTGCCATCAAGCACACGGTTGAACAAGGCGATTCGATCTTCGCCATCGCCAAAAAATATAACCTGAAACCGGAATCCATCCTGTGGGCGAATTTTGACCTGTTAAACGATGACCCGACGTATTTGAATCCCGGCTGGAAGTTGACCATCCCACCCACGGATGGTATTTATTACAAATGGAAAGAGGGTGACACCCTCGAGAAGGTGGCGGAAAAGTACTACGCGGAAGTTGCAGACATAATCCGCTGGCCATCCAATCACATGGATATTACCAGTCCTTCTGTTGAGGGGTTGGAGTACGTAATGATTCCCGGCGGCTACCGCGATATACAGTCGTGGATCGTCCCGCTGGCTTACACTTCCGGCTCGGGCGCAACACGTACGATCGCGGGACCGGGCGGTTGCGCATCATCCAATTACGTACTCATCGGCAGCACCGGGTTTATCTGGCCGGCTTCACAATATGACCTTTCGGGGTTTGATTTCTCCAGTTATCACCTGGCCATAGATATCTCAGCTGGCGTGGGAGATGCGATCTACGCTTCTGACAGCGGCACGGTGGTCTACGCCGGTTGGAACGACTCGGGTTACGGCAACCTGGTGGTCATTGACCACGGCAACGGGTATGAAACGCTTTATGCTCACCTCTCACAGGTGTATGTTTCCTGTGGGCAGGGTGTGTACGCCGGAGGTGTGATCGGTGCGGCAGGTAACAGCGGCAGGTCATTTGGTTCTCACCTTCACTTTGAGGTACGGCTCAACGGAGGGTTTGTCAACCCCTGGTCGGTTTTGGGTTATTAAATCTACAGATAGGATAGCAGACGGGAGGTATTAAGCCTCCCGTTTTTCTATTAAAGAAGGTTCAACGGGTCGAGGGTGAACTCCACCAGCAGACCAGCTTGCTGCCAGGTGTTCAAGGGGTGCTGGTCAAGCACCAAGCGCGGATCCGGTGCGCGGATGATGACCTGCCAGCGGTAATAACCGGCGCGTTTCTGGTAAAAGCAGGGCACCGGTCCGATGAGTGACGTGTTGCGGTATTTCTCTGTGTCAATCCACTGCCGCAGTTGCTCCCCGGCTGCCAGCGCGGCCTGCTGAGTTACCAGCGGGTCAGTGTGCCTGAACTCGACCTTCAATAGACGGGAAAACGGCGGATAACCTGTCCGTTGCCGGTAATCCAGTTCTTTCTCATAAAATCCCTCAGCGTCATAAGCCGCGGCTGCCTGGATGGCGTAATGCCCGGGTTGAAAAGTTTGCAGGATGACCTTGCCGCCGCGACCGCTGCGCCCGGCTCTGCCCGCCACCTGGGTGAGCAGTTGGTATGTGCGTTCAGCAGCGCGGAAATCAGGCAGATTGAGGCTGATATCTGCCAGCACCGCGCCCACCAGTGTGACCAGGGGCAGGTCAAGCCCCTTGGCGAGCATCTGCGTGCCAATGAGGACGTCTGCGCGGTGCTGGATGAAATGGTCAAGGATCAGGTCATGAGCACCGCGGTAACGTGCAGTGTCCGCGTCCCAGCGCAACAGGCGGGCGGACGGAAACTGGCCGCTCAAATAATTTTCAAGGCTTTCTGTTCCCATGCCAAACTGGCGGATATTCCCGCCGCTGCAGGAAGGACACTTCACCGGCATAGTGCGGTGATAGTTGCAGGTGTGGCAGGTGAGCGCGTTTTCCTCCGCGTGCCAGGTTAGTTGAGTGTCGCAGCGAGGGCAGCGCATCACGTAGCCGCAATCACGACAGAAAACATACGAAGCGCTTCCGCGGCGGTTGAGGAAGAGGATGGCCTGCTCGTTGCGTTGCAGTACATCATTCAACGCTGTCTGCAGCGCCAGGCTGATGGGTGAGCGGTTGCCGGCGCTCAATTCCTGCCGCATATCCACCACTTCGACCTCAGGCAGGTCAGTGAAAAGTGGTTGAACAGATTCCGGTTCTTTGCCGCTCCATGAGGCGTGCGCCAGGATGCGCCTGGGAAGGCGGTGGATGCACCAGTTGTTTTGCTCGAATTGATGCAGCATTTCCACGTCAGGGGTGGCGCTGCCGAAAAGCAGGCAGGCGCCGCTGATGCGGTAGAGCGCGAGTGCGCACTGTACGGAGTGGTAACGCGGCTGCGCGTCCTCCTGGCGGTAGGAGGCGTCGTGGGCTTCGTCAATGACGATCAAACCGGGATCGGGCAGGGGAGAGAAGAGCGCGCTGCGCGGCCCAATGACGATGGGCAGCATGCCGGCGCGGATGCGGCGCCAGGTATCGTAGCGCTCACCCGGAGAGAGTTTTGAGTGGATCAACCCCACCTTTCCCGGAAAGCGAGCGAAGAAGCGCTTCACGGTTTGCGGGGTGAGAGATATTTCTGGCACCAGGATCAACACACCCTTACCTGACTGCAGCGCTTCAGCAGCGGCGCGCAGGTAGATCTCGGTCTTTCCGGAGCCGGTGACGCCGACAAGCAGATTGGGCACACGGGCGGCTGGATCCCCGAGCTGGCGCTGGATATCCTTCCACACGACTTCCTGATCCTCTGTGAGTACAGGCGGGCGTGTGAGCACGGGCTGCAGCTTTTCCAGCGGGTCGCGCCAGATCTCGGTCTCGCCCAGGATGATGAGACCCAATTCAGCCAGCCGGTTGAGATCAGCAGAGGAAGTGCCACTTTCAGCGTAAACCCAGGAGACATTGACAGGGAGTGCCTGTTCTTCAAGAAACTCCAGCGCTGCCCTGCGCCGCTGCCCGGCGGGTGTGCCCGCACGACCCAACACAACTGCCGGATCATCGCGCCATCCTTCCGGTGCGCTGAATTGCGCGGTACGGACGATCTTGGGGCGGACGGACGGGGGAGGCAGAATAGAGCGCGTTTCTACCACACCCAGTTTCACCAATCCCGGCAGGCTCTCGCGCCAGTTCACGCGGGGCAGCGCCGCTTCAACCTGGCGCCCACGCAGCGCCCCGCGTTTCTCGAGCAATCCGAGCAGGCGCTGCTGCGTGCTTGTGATACCGGTCAATGGCTTTTGTTCGGTGCGCTGCAGAAGGATGTCTGCGTGCTGGCTCAGGCCAGGGGGAACCATCAGGTCCAGGCATTGCGGCAGCGTGGTCATGTTATCCTCAGCCATACGCTCTGCCAGCAGCATTTGCCATCGGGTAAGCACGGGTACTTCATCCACAACCGTGGCGATGGGCTTCGTCTCGGCAACGGCAGCTTCCTCCAGCAGGTTCACCACGATCCCCTGGGCGTGCTGCCTGCCAAAAGGAACCGTAACCAGTGTGCCAGGTTGAACCACACCCTCAAGTTCGGTGGGAACCTGGTAATCAAAGAGGTCGGTTAATTGAGTAATATTGACGGAGACGCGAGCGTAGCGGGGCATAGATGGATTTTCCGGCGCCGGTCACCTGGTGACGGCGAGCGCCCCATAGCCAACGACACGGCTGCGATCACCAGAGGCATCAGCGGAGGTACTGTGATGCAGCAGTGTGACCTTGCTGGCACCGAGGAATTCGCACGTCCACAGCATGAAGGCCACAGCACCGGCACCACAGGCGAAACCTTCACCACAGCGTTCTGCTTTCAATACACCTTCAGGGGAAAAGTCAGTGATCTGCTGCAACATGGTCGTGTCCAGCTGGGTCGCTTCGCCTTCTGTGTAAAAATGCGAAAGGTCAGTGCTGGCCACAAGGAGCACCTTGTGCTCTTTTAATAATGGTGCGATAGCAGCCGCGGCGGCTTTCAGCAGATCAGGGTCCTGGCTGCGCACCATTACGGGCAGCAGCCTGAAGGGTGCGCTCAGCGCTACCTGCAGGAACGGAAGCTGGATCTCAAGGGAGTGCTCGCGGTCGTTGGCGATGTGCTGCAGGGTTTCTCCAATGGTTTTTTCGATGCTGGTAGAACATTCCTCCACCAGCTGCTGGTCTACCATTACCTCACCGAGGGGGGTGGCGTAGGCCTGGTGGGCGCTGGTGATCAGCTTGTTGGGCATGTAATCATGCAGGGGTGAAAAGATCACGCAAAGATCGTAAGCATTCCCTCGAACGCAGCGGTAGGCATGCCCGGCAGTTGCGCCGGAGTAAAAGTAGCCAGCGTGAGGAGCGACCAGGCCTGTTACTTCACCCGGCAGCGCCAGATCGGATGCCGCGTTGATATACCCGTTGATCTCGCTGCGCAGCACATCCGGGTTGGCGGGGTACCAGGCTCCGGCGATGGGAGAACGGCGGATGGGGGGATATGGATTCATACACACCTCTCTGCATCTATTATACAATCGCGCGCCGCGAAAAAAATACCCGGCCGTTTTTTACTGGCCGGGTTGTGATCAAATGGTTGTTATTGATCTTCACGTTCGCGCAGAGGGGGGAAGAGCAGTACCTCGCGGATGCTCTTCTGCCCGGTCAGCAGCATCACCAGGCGGTCGATGCCCATGCCAAACCCGCCCTGCGGCGGCATGCCATAAGACATGGCGTTGAGGTAATCCTCATCCATTGGGTGCCGTTCCTCATCGTCCGCCTTGTAATCGCGACCCATTTCCAGAAAGCGTTTTTCCTGTTCAAGCGGATCATTCAGTTCGGTGAAGGCGTTGCACAGCTCCATGCCGCACACAAAGCCCTCGAAGCGTTCGACAGTAGAGGGGTCACCCGGGATATTTTTGGCGAGCGGCGAAATATCCCGCGGGTAATCGTACATAAAGGTTGGCTGCACCAGGGTGGGTTCAACGAACTCCTCCAGCAGCTGCTCGATAAGCTTTCCGCGTGCTTCACCCGGTTTGACCTTCAGCCCTTTCGCGTTCATCACCTCTTCCAGTGATTCGGCGCTGGGGTACAGGCTGATATCCACACCGGCGTTGTCTATGAGGCTTTGGCGCAGGTTTACCCGGCGCCACGGTGGATTGAAATCAAGCTCCTTGCCGTCGTACATTAACTTGCGTGTGCCAAAGACCGTGTCGCACACATGCGCGATCATTTCCTCGGTCAGTTCCATTACCTTGAGGTAATCCGCGTAGGCCCAGTAGAACTCAAGCTGGGTGAATTCGGGGTTATGCTTGAAAGAAACGCCCTCATTGCGGAAGTCGCGGCCAATTTCATATACCTTATCAAAACCCCCGACGGTGAGGCGTTTCAAGTAAAGTTCGAACGAGATGCGCAAATAAAGGTCCTGTTTCAACTGGTTGTGGTGGGTGATGAAAGGTTTGGCCGCGGCACCGCCATAGATGGGCTGCAGGATGGGGGTTTCAACCTCCAGGAACCCGCGTTCATCAAGGAAAGCGCGCAGCGCGGTCACCACCGCTGCCCGGGTGCGGAAGATCTTGCGCACATCCTCGTTTACAGCCAGATCGGCGTAACGCTGACGGTAGCGGGTTTCAGGATCTGAAAGCGTGGCGTGGCGCACCACCTGCCCATCAACCACTTCATCCTTGGCTGCCGGCAGGGGGGTGATGGCCTTGGCCAGCATTTTAAAGTCGCGCACCAGCAGGCTCACCTCGCCCGTGCGCGTGCGCACCAGGTCGCCGCCGGCCTGGATGTAATCACCCAGGTCGAAATGCTCCTTAAAGCGCTGCATTTCATCTTCGCCCAGTTCATTGACGCGGAAGAAGAGCTGGATGCGACCGCTGCCATCTTCAATGTGCGCGAAGGCCAGTTTGCCCATCAGGCGAACTGCGCGCAGGCGCCCGCCCAGGATGGCGCTCAGGGTCTGCTGGCTGCCGGTTTCTTCAGCTGCTTCAAATTTCTTGATAGCTTCAGCAGTTGTGCTGTTCACCTCGGTGCGCGTGGGGTATGGTTCATGCCCTTCATCGCGCATCTGCTGGATCTTTTCGAAACGGATCTTTTCAAGGTCATTTAGTTCCATGTTCTTTTCCTTTATTAATCAAGAAGCCCGCCCTTGTGATCGGGGGCAGGCCTCTGTTTTCTCAGAGAACGGATCACCCTGGTACTGCTGGCGTGACCCCCGGTCGGTTAGAGATCCACCTTCAGCACCTTAACGGTGTAAGGGCCTGCAGGTGCATCGATCAATACTTTTTCACCAACGCGTTTACCAAGCAGCGCTTTACCCATCGGGGATTCATTTGAGATCTTGCCAATGGAGGGGTCTGCCTCGGCGGCGCCGACGATCGTGTATTCTTCTTTTATGGTGGTGCCTTCCTCCTGGATGGTCACACGGTTCCCCACCTGGATGACCTCCTTGTCGATCTCCTTTTCGTTCAATACACGCGCGGTGGCAAGCAGGATCTCCAATTCCTTGATGGCGCCTTCGACAAAGGCCTGTTCGTTCTTGGCGGCTTCCAGTTCTGCGTTGTCCAGCAGCTCCCCACCCTCAATGGCTTCGTGTAAGCGGATGGCGATTTGTTCGCGTTTGGACGTCCGCAGGTATTCAAGTTCATCCTGTAGTTTTTGATATCCTTCTGGTGTCAAGACTGGTGTAGGCATGTCATCTTCCTTCCAATGTTGTTCCGTAATTTGGGAGGTTCTCCCGGGTAAAACAACTTGTCAATGCAGATAGAAAAAAACCACTCCGTTGGGAGCGATTTGGTTTACGAGAGAAGATTGTCTCAGTTCTCTCTGGATTAGGAATAATATATCATAAATGACAGCGGTTTGCAAGCATAATCGGCTTGAGACTTGAGTTGTCTGGACAAGTGCATCTGATGAAATTCTAATAATAATTTCATACAGTTAGTATGGTGGTGAGTGGGCTTTTGGCTGGATTCCTGCCAAACGGTAATGATAGTCGTGTATAATGAAATAAGCGTAACGAAAGGATAGTATGAACCTGCTGCTTGATCCAAATGTTGCTTACGTTATTCTGGTGATCGGTTTTGTGATCGGCGTTCTTGCGTTGTTCACTCCCGGCACGGGCATCCTGGAGATCGGTGTGCTTTTTGCCATCGTCCTCGCGGGGTACGCGGTCATCGAACTGCCGATCAACCTTTGGGCTTTGATATTGCTGGTGGTGGGGGTTGTTCCCTTCCTCATTGCGGTACGCAAGTACAAGCACTGGTTGTACCTGGTCCCTGCCATCATCTCGATCGTTGTCGGGTCGATCTTCCTGTTCAAACTCGAATCCGGCGCACCGGCGATCAATCCGTTCCTGGCCGTTTTCATGAGTGTGATCGCTATTGTGATGTTGTGGTTCATCGCACGCAAGGGCATAGAAGCCCTCAAGCTGCGGCCTTCGCAGGACCTCGGTGTACTTGTGGGGCAGACCGGCGTGGCGCGCAGTGATATTCGCTTGAGCGGATCGGTTTACGTGGGCGGAGAGGAATGGACCGCGCGCAGTGATAAACTGATCCGGGAAGGGCAGCCGGCCAGGGTCGTAGGCCGCGAGGGGTTGGTGCTGGTGGTTGAACCGGTTAAGGACGATAAATAATTCGCGTTGATTTTCTACTAATCTGAAGGAGGAGCTATGGGTTTGTTTGGAGATGCAAATATTCTGGTTTACTGTTTGATCGGGGCAGTGCTTATCCTGCTGGTGATTTTCCTGGCCGCAGCGATCAAGATTGTTCCCGAGTACCGCAGGATCGTGGTATTCCGCCTTGGTCGCTGTATTGGTGCCAAAGGTCCCGGTTTGATCCTGCTGATTCCCTTCGTTGACCGGCCTGTGACGGTTGATCTGCGCGAGCAGGTACGTGAAATCCCGGCACAACAATCGATCACCCAGGATAACGCGCCGCTATCGATTGACTTCCTTTGGTACTACAAGGTTTTCGATCCCGTACAGTCCGTGCTGCAGGTGCAAAACTTTGAACTGGCTGCCCAGGGTATCGCCACCACAACGCTGCGTTCTGTCATCGGCGGTATTTTATTGGACGGCGTCCTTTCTGAGCGCGAGAAGATTAACACCGCGCTGCGCGCCCGCCTGGACGAAGTAACTGAGCGCTGGGGTGTGAAAGTGACCAACGTGGAGATCCGTGAGATCGTGCCTCCGCGTGACGTGCAGGATTCGATGAACCGCCAGCTGACGGCTGAACGAACCCGCCGCGCCGTGGTCACTGAATCCACAGGCAACCGCGAAGCCGCCATCAACGTGGCGCAGGGTGAAAAACAGGCCAACATCCTCCGTGCTGAGGGTGAAAAGCAGTCTGCCATTCTTAAAGCGGAAGGCGAGCGCAAAGCCCAGGTGCTGAAAGCAGAAGGTTACCAGCAGGCGCTTGAGGCCATCTACGCTGCGGCTCAGAACATCGATCAGAAGACGATGACGCTGCAGTACTTCGAAACTCTTAAGAGCATGGCCGCCGGTCCCTCCACCAAGTACATCTTCCCGATGGAGTTCACCAGCCTGTTGACCGACTTCGTCAAGAAGACCGCTGACAAGTAAGGTCTAGAGTATATGGAACTTTGTGGGTTGGGAATTAATACTCCCAACCCACTTTTACTACATGGACATGGACCAACACTCACTGTTGTATGAATTATTACCGGCATCACTGTCGGATCTATCACAGCTGGGCGCGCTTGAGAAAGCCTGCTTTCCATTGGACGCCTGGCCGCTGATCGAGCAGATCGCGGCGCTTTCTTTTCCCGCCACCGTGCGCATCAAAGCGGTGCACACTGGCAGGATGATCGGTTTTGTCGGCGGGGATATCCGGCGTTCGCGCAAGACCGGTTGGATCACCACGCTGGCCGTGCTGCCGCAATACCGGAGGATGGGAATCGGTGCGGCCTTGCTGCGTGCCTGTGAGCAGGCGCTGAAGATGCCGTTGGTCAGGCTTTCCGTGCGGCGCATGAACCTTGAAGCACAACTGCTCTACATGAAGAACGGCTATCACAAGGTGGAGACATGGCAACGGTATTACCAGGGCGGTGAAGATGCCATTGTAATGGAAAAGAACATGGCGGAGTTCAAGATGTAGGGCAATTGTCGGGTAAACGCGGTTGACAAAGCGCGTGAAAAGGTCTAAGATAATACCAACTTGGGAGAACTGATCACCATGCGAGTATTGGTTTACCATAATAGCGGAAACGACTGAAGGCACGGCTGTTAAGCGTGCCTTTTTGCTACCATATTGATCAAAAGGAGCTGACAGAGATGGATTACAGTATGATTGGCAAGATCGAAAAAGCAAAACGCTACGCGCAGGAACGCGAAAGGTTTGAATTCCATTCTTTTAAGGTCACTGTTAAAGGTGACAACAATGCTCATGTTGTGGATTATGAAAACGGCACCTGGAAGTGCGATTGCGAATACTTTATGACCCGCGGGCGCTGTGTGCACACCATGGCGCTGGAAACCATTCTCGA
>CAYMGO010000068.1:0-11569 GCA_964390015.1 uncultured Anaerolinea sp.
CCCTTGGTGGCAGCCATGCGTTCAGCCACAGCCATTGACCATGAGGCATCCACCAGAAAGAGAATCAGGTTGGCGGCTTTACGCACGCGCACCTTTTTCATGTAATCCACCGGTTTGACTGCGAATGCTACACGGTTGCGGTCTTTGATCTCACTGCGTTCCTGCTGGAAAGGTGCCGCGGCGCGTACAGTAGCGTCGAAGGCCAGGTCGTCCGTCCTGCCCTGCGCCGGGCGGGATTGGATGTAGCGTCCACGCTTGCGTTCGGTGCGCGTGACGGAACGCCTGCCCGAGTAGGAGCGCATCATCTTATCCAGCGGTGTGTCTAGTTTGCGCGGAGTGAATTCCTCGCCGTTTGGCATTTTTTTGCCAGCTGCCCACCAGAAAGGATCGTTCTTGTTGAACGGGTTCTGCAGGCTGGGTTCAGGTTGCCCCTGTTGCGGGGAAGGTCCGCCGGTTTCTTCCGGCGTCAGACTTTTTTTGGGCTGCCAGACTCCTCGTCCCCCATTTCGGAGAATGTTTCTTCTTCATTGCCACCGGTCGTCCCACCCTGGAGCTGCTCGATACGTTCCTGCAGTTCCTCCATACCCATCTCGTCGCGCTGGAAGGGACCGCTCTTCAGGCGGTGCGGAAGTGCCAATTCGGCTGCCAGGGCGATATCTCTGTCGTTGATCTGCCGCCGGCCGTCGAACGCGGCCTGTGCGCGCGCCGTCTTTAGGATTACCAGGTCAGAGCGATGGCCATCCACATTGAGGGAGGCCGTCAGCGCGGCGATGGAAAGTAAATTCTGCCGGGTGTAGGTCACATCGTCCACAAGTTCGCGGCCTTTTTCGATCTGGTGAGAAAGTTCCTGTTCCTTTTCCTGCCAGGATTGGTAGAAACGGTTGGGGTCTTCTTCGAAAGCGATGTTGCGTTCCATGATTTGAACCCGTTCGCGGGCGTCGCGGATGCCGCGGATCTCGACGGAAAGGGCAAAACGATCGAGCAGTTGCGGGCGCAGGTCGCCTTCTTCCGGGTTCATCGTTCCTACCAGGATGAAACGCGCCGGGTGGGTAAAGGAAATACCCTCGCGTTCCACGATGTTCACCCCCATGGCGGCCGCATCGAGCAGCACATCCACCACGTGATCATCCAGGAGGTTGACCTCGTCAATGTACAGGAGCCCGCGGTTGGCTGCGGCGAGAACGCCCGGCTCAAAGCTGCGCACCCCTTTCTGGATCGCTTTTTCAATATCAAGAGTGCCTACAACACGGTCCTCAGTGGCTGAAACCGGCAGATTGACGAAGGGTGTATGGCGGGTAATGGCTTCAAGCTTCTCACTTCTATCAGCTCGTTCCCGGCATTCTGTGCACCAGGTGGCGGGTTTATCAGGGTCGCAACCAAAACGACATGCTTCTACTACCCTTACACTGGGGAGCAGCGCAGCCAGTGCCCTCGCGGCGGTGGATTTGGCAGTACCCCTTTCACCACGGATCAGCACACCGCCAATTCGCGGATCAACAGCGTTGAGCACAAGCGCGCGGCGCATTCTTTCCTGGCCAACTACAGCGGTAAATGGATAAATTGCGGGCATAAAGGCGGTCCTTGATGTGGTTTTATAGTTGCGCGCTAAGTTTACCATAATCCCATCTGCGCGCATGCGGCCGGCTGACGACATGCTTGTACAACCGAAAAACTATTTAATGTGAACCTCCCGCGCCTTTTTATTGACGTGGGAGGTTGAGATACTTTGATTTGTAAGGGTTAGCGTTTAATTAGCGTGTGCGGTTACAGACCGAATTCTGACTTGACCACCGGCATAAAGGCGAGGACTGCTACAAGAATGATCAGCAGGATGAGCAGCGTGATGCCGATCATGGTGTATCCCAGGATCAAACCGGCGAGCGCCATTCCATCACCGCTCATTGTGTTACCACTGTCGCGAATCTCTTTCTTTGCGAGGTGACCGGTGATCACGGCGACGATCGAGCCGATGAAGGGTAGGATCGTCCAACCGATGATCCCTGAAACCAGGCTGATGATCGCCAGCGTGCTATCGCGTTTTGTCACCGGGTAGGCGGGTATTCCTTGTTCATAATTGCTGTTGGGTATGGTCATTTCTTTTTCTCCTGTTCAGTTTGTTTCATCAACATTATATACGGAACATCATGTGAGAGGTTGCATGCCCCACGTTTTTTCAGGGTAAGCTGCCAAGATGTAACGGGTCAGTAACTACAAGCCCCAGGTGCTTTTTGGCAGCACGAGCATCAACACAAGCGCCACGAGCAATCCCAGTATAAAAAAGCCAAGCTGGATGTAACCCAGGATCAACCCGGTGGTTGCCATGCCATCTCCTGTCAGCGTGCCGTGGCTTTCTTTAATCTCCTTCTTACCCAGGTGCCCGGTGACGATGGCCGCCACTGATCCCAGCAGAGGCAAAATTGTCCAACCAAGAATGCCTGTGATCAGGCTGGCGAGGGCGAGCGAACTGTCTTTAGGGTTCAAGGGTGGTGGTGTTCCGGCTGGTGGTAAGGGTATATCAATTCTGGGTGGAACGGTCATTTTAAAACCTCCTTCAGGAAAAACAGCTGGTTCGTTTGGCAGGTGTTTATCCGCCGAATAATGCGGAGATGGCGCCCAACACACCCATGATAGCCAGCACAATGATGAAAATACCGAGCACGATGATGAAGTAACCCATCGCCAGCCCGAAGTTGGCGAGCGTTTTTCCCTTCATATCCGCCAGGCTCTTGCGAATATCGAGTTTTGCTTTGTGCCCGGTGATGATGGCAACGAGCGCGATGAGTGGGGTCAGGATCAGGGTGAGGATCGTCTTTGATCCGATCATCGCGAAAAACCACACGTACGTGGCAATACCCGCGAAGAAGCTGATGATCGCGAAAAGGCTGAGCGCCTTTCTGGGTTTTGGTGCTTCCAATGGTTCTTCTACTATGGGCGTATTGATTTCATCTGTCATATTCCCTCCGTTTGTTTTCATTAAGATTATACCCACTCTGGTCTCCTTTTACCAATCCCGAAAATCAGGATGAATTGCAGACCGAAAGACGGCAAATGGGACTGCATTTTTTTACTGTTGAATGTAGAATTAGAGGAAGATAAACATTAACGGACATAATCAAGGAGAGGTCTATGATAGATAAGAAGATTCGTGTCTTGATTGCCAAACCCGGGCTGGATGGACATGACAGGGGTGCGAAGGTGGTGGCGCGCGCGCTCAGAGACGCGGGTATGGAAGTGATCTACACAGGGTTGCGGCAATCACCCGAAATGATCGCCGAAGCCGCCCTGCAGGAAGATGTGAACATTATCGGTCTCTCCATCCTTTCCGGCGCGCATCTTGTGCTTGTGCCAAAAATTATCGACCTGGTGCGGGCGAATGGGCAGACTGATGTCAGGGTTTTCGTTGGCGGCATTATCCCTGAGGAGGACATCCCGGTGCTAACCAAAGCCGGGGTCAGTGCCATTTATGGACCCGGTACGCCAACCACGAAGGTCGTGCAGGATATTCTCGAGATTTTCCCCTCCGGGTGAGTTGTGGGGTTGCCGATGATCGATCTGGACGCGGTTACCACCGGTAACCGGCTCGCGCTTGCCCGCCTATTGACCGAAGTAGAGAATCAGACAGGCGCCGGTGAAAAGGCGCTGGACCACCTGTTCATCCGCTCAGGCAGGGCGCACCTGGTGGGCATCACCGGGGCACCAGGAACGGGAAAATCTTCGCTTGTCAGCTGCCTGGCAAAACAGATCCGCGCCGCGCTGACCAAAACGGTGGCAATTGTGGCGGTTGACCCGTCAAGTCCATTCACCGGGGGGGCCATATTGGGCGACCGCGTGCGCATGCGCGACCTGGCGGGTGACCCGGGTGTCTTCATCCGTTCAATGGCATCACGTGGCCAGCTGGGCGGCCTGGCGCGCACGACCGCTGGCGTTGTGCAGGTGCTGGATGCTGCTGGTTTTGATTTCATCATCATCGAGACAGTGGGAGCCGGCCAGAGCGAGGTGGATATTGCGCGCCTGGCGCACACCACCCTCGTGGTGGAATCTCCCGGTCTGGGAGATGACATCCAGGCGATAAAGGCGGGTATCCTGGAGATTGCGGATATCCTGGTCATCAACAAGGCCGATCTGCCCGGAGCCGAAAACACCGAACGGGCGCTGCGTGCCAACCTCGATCTCGGCTATAACATCCGCATGAACCATGATGCCGAGCACAAAGTGACCATTACCGGGGTTGAAGAAGTGCCTCCGGGTTGGACACCGCTAGTGTTGAAGACGATCGCCACCCAGCACAACGGCATCGGCGAGGTGATCGACGCCATCCTCAGGCATCGGGAATACTTGAATGAAACCGGGTTATGGGAACAGCGTGACCATGAAAGGCTGCGAACGGAGGTAGGCCACCTGCTGCAGGCGGCGTTGATGAAACGCTGGCAGCAATCAGTGTCTCCGCAGGTGTTTGAGGCGGTGCTTCAAAAGGTTTTCGAACGCCGGGTTTCACCAGGCGCTGCGATTGATTCATTAATAAATGGCTCTTATAATTAGACATCACAAAACTTACCGGCAAGCGAGGGATCATGGAACGGATATTCATTAAAGACCTGCGGGGGAAGATCGACCAGACCGTAAAACTGCAGGGATGGCTGCAGACCTTGAGGGATCAAAAGAAGATCCAGTTTCTCATTCTGCGCGACCCCACGGGTCTGGTTCAGGTGGCGCACTGGAAACCCAACGACGAAGCCCTGGCTGAAAAGATTGCCAGCCTGGGAACTGAAACCGCGCTTACTATTACGGGAAAGGTCATCGATAATCCGGTGGTCAAGTTGAATCAGCTCGAAGTACAGCTTGAATCACTGGTGCTGGAGAACCAGGCCGATAGCCCGCTGCCGTTTGATCCTTTCGCCGAGACCCTGCCTGCGCTGGATTACCGGCTCGACTGGCGCTACATGGACCTGCGCCGCCAGTACAATTACCTGCTTTTCCAGGTGCAAACTACCATGGAAATGGCGATGCGCGAATACTGGCTGAAACACGATTTCATAGAAATCCATTCGCCCAAGCTCATGGGCAGCCCGAGCGAGAGCGGTGCTGAACTCTTCTCGCTGGATTACTTTGAACGCAAGGCTTACCTGGCGCAATCGCCTCAATTTTACAAGCAGATGGCCATGGCTGCCGGCTTCGAGCGCATCTTCGAAATCGGTCCCGTCTTCAGGGCCGACCCCTCCTTCACAGCCCGCCACATGACGGAATTCACCGGTGTGGACATGGAATTCTCCTGGATCGATTCACACGAAGATGTGATGGCATTTGAGGAGAACTGGCTTAAGTACATCTACACCAGGGTGAAGGAATTGCACGGCGCTGCGATCAAAGAGACCTTCGGGGTCGACCTGGTGATTCCGGAGGTACCTTTCCCTCGCATCCCGATGCGCGAGGCGGTTGAGATCCTCAAAACTCGCGGCTATACCATGCCCGCGGATAAGAAGGGGGACATCGACCCCGGTGGGGAACGCGAGATTGCCAATTACGTAAAAGAAAAGTACGACCACGATTTTGTGTTCCTGACGGATTGGCCGATAGGCGTGCGTCCTTTCTACCATATGCGACTAGAAGGTGACGACACGCTTACGCGCAGTTTTGACCTCATCGCCAACGGGCTCGAGATCACCACTGGCGCTCAGCGCGAGCACCGGCCTGAGGTGCTGACGAAGCAGGCGCTCGAAAAAGGTCTGCACATTGAGCCCATCCAGTTTTACATTGATTTCTTCCGCTTCGGCTGCCCGCCGCACGGTGGATTCGGATTGGGGCTTTCTCGCTTGCTGATGGTAATGCTCAACCTGCCGAACATCCGCGAAGCGGTTTACATTTTCAGGGGTCCGACGAGGCTGAACCCGTAATTACCTGAGAGATGAGGTGCGATGATACTGGGAGACGGAATCCGCCTGCGGGCAATAGAGAGGGACGACATCCCGCGTTTTGTTCGTTGGTTGAACGACCCGGATGTGACCCAATTCCTGTTGATTCCATCCCCGCTCTCTCACGCCATGGAAGAAAAATGGTTTGAGAACCAGGTGCAAATTTCGCCTTCCGCTGGACAGGTGCTGGTGATCGAGGTCCGGACAGGGGAGGACTGGGTCCCTATCGGCAACACCGGGTTGCACAACGCAGACGCGATCAACCGCAACGCTGAATTCGGTATCTTCATCGGTGAAAAGGCTTACTGGAATCGCGGCTACGGTACCAGCGCTGCCAGGTTGATGCTGAAACATGGTTTCGACAACCTTAACCTTAATCGCATTTACCTGTATGTGTACGAGAATAACCCGCGCGCCATAAAAGCGTACGAATCTGCCGGGTTTGTGCGCGAAGGTGTTCTGCGCCAGGGTGTCTTTAAGAATGGACGCTACCTTGACCTGATCGTCATGGCAGTATTACGATCCGAATGGATGATTCTGCAAGAAAAGTGAGGATGTATGCCTGTAATGTATTCTGCCCGTCACGAACGTATGAAGTATGGAGATATCAAGCTTTACACCGGCACTTCGTGCCCTGAGCTCGCCAGCCGCATCGCCACGCACATGGGTTTGGGATTGTGCGACCGCGAAATCGTGGAATTTCCCAACGAGAACCTGTTTGTGCAATTGCACTCGAGCGTGCGCGGACAGGATTGTTATGCCATTCAAACAACATCAGCGCCGGTACACCGCAACCTGATGGAGTTGCTCATCCTTATCCAGACGCTGCGCCTGGATTCAGCAGCGCGTGTGACCGCTGTTATCCCTTACCTGTGCTACGCCCGCTCTGACAAAAAGGACCAACCGCGCATTCCCATCACCGCGCGCCTGGTGGCGGATATGATCGAGGTTGCCGGGGCCGATCGTTACATGTTCCTCGACCTGCACGCCGGTCAGATACAGGGATTCTTTTCCATCCCTGGCGACGTGCTCACAGCTTTTTATATCCTGATCGATTATCTGAAGGCCAAGAAACCGAAAATGACCCGCCCGGTGGTGGTGACCGCTGACCTGGGCTTTGCCAAAAAAGCCCGCAACTTCGCTGTATCCATGGATGTTCCGTTGGCGTTCATTGAAAAAAGACGCATCAGCAACGACTCCAAAGCGCAGGCGCTTACCATGATCGGGGATGTGCGCGATCGGGATGTGGTCATCGTCGATGACGAGGTCGATACCGGGGGATCGATGATCCAGGCGGTGCGGTTGGCTAAAGAATCCGGAGCCAGGGATGTATACATGGTCTTTGTGCACCCGGTATTTTCTGCCAATGCAGTTGATAATATGGCTGCGTTGCCTGTCACCGAATTCATCACCACTGATACCATTCCCATTACGCCGGCGAAGCTGGCGAAATTCGGCAAGCGCATGACCATTCTTTCAATCGCTCCCTTGTTGGGGGAGGTGATCCTGCGCGCTAATGAAGGCCGCAGCGTGGGAGAATTGTTCAACGAATAGCTCAAAATAGGCACACATGCCCGAGCTCCCGGAAGTTGAAACCATCGCCAGGTCACTGCGCAATGCACCTGACCTTGCTTTTTCACATTCCGCGTTACTGAGCGACCGCCCGGGGGTTGTTGGCAGGGTGATCGCAGATGTGTCGGTAAACTGGCAGCGGTCGATCGCTGACCCGGATGCTGCGGATTTTTGCGCGCGCATCCGCGGACAGGGGATCGTTGATGTGAGCCGCAGGGGTAAATTCCTGGTCTTCCAGCTTGATGCTGATTGGATGCTCATACACCTGCGCATGAGCGGGGATATTCGCGTGGAACCGCGAATTGGCATTCCTCCCCTGGCTCATGACAGGGTTGTTTTCGATTTCATGGAAGACGCGCGCATGGTCTTCAACGATACGCGAAAATTCGGCCGCGTTTGGCTGGTAAAAGATAAGGAAAAAATCCTGGGGTGCCTGGGGCCTGAACCGCTGCTGCCGGAACTGACGCCTGAGGCTTTTCATCAGTCACTGCTGCGGCACGGCAGGGCTGTAAAAAGTGTCATCATGGATCAGAAGTTTCTTGCCGGTATGGGTAACATTTATACCGATGAGGCCCTGCACCTGGCACGCATCCATCCGTTGGAGAAGGCGTCTTCTCTTGATGCCGGGCGGACGGAGGCGCTACTGCGGGCGATTCGCGTGGTGCTCGAGGATGGGATAAGCAGGAATGGGGCCAGCATTGATTGGGTTTACCGCGGCGGGGATTTTCAGAATTACTTCAGGGTGTACCAGCGGACAGGTGAAAGCTGCCCTGACTGCGGCGCGAAGATCGAGCGCATTGTTCTCAGTCAGCGCGGTACGCATTTCTGTCCGTCGTGTCAACCGTTTGGAAAAACCGGGTAAACACTTTTGTTGGGTTATTGCATTAATCTCACATTAATTGGATAATGTTTGTGTCATTGTAAACTTTCGGTTCATATGGTCTTATTTCGAGGTGATAAATGAACGCTCAAGCTTCCACACTTCTTCTAATACTGGCTGCCCTCATCGGGTTGCTCATTGGTCTGCTGCTCTCCAGTCTGTTTTCAAACAAGGAAGGCAGGCAGAAGCAAGCGGCGCCGAGGGAGATACAAAAGGAGGGTTATGGCGAGGTGGCCCGATTGTGGTACTCGCCCGCCGGTAAGAAGATCCTCACGGAAATGGACGGGGGATTTTACAAAGATTTCAACGCGCTCAGCGCTGAGCAGCAGACAAAGGCGAAGCGTCTGCTCGCGTTATGGAAAGACTGGACCGTGGTGGAAGCATCAGCAGATGTGCCCATGGAGGTTCCCGTGGTCGCTGAGCGCTACCAGGCGGTGACTCCTGAAGCAGTGCTCGAAGAAGACTATAAAGAAGCTGCTTATATGCCTGCTGTGGCGGCTGTAGCCCCATTCGCGAGCGCTGAGGAGGAAGACGCTGATGTGGTCAGTGTACTGCAGCAGTCGCTTGAGACTGAAGTAGATGCTGAACCGGATCTTGTTCGATCACCGGTGGCAGAATTCTCGATCACCCAGCAGATCAACGCCATCCTGCAGGATATTCTCGCCACAACCGACCTTGCCGACAAGGGCATCAAGCTGGAGGAGAACCTGGAGCATGGAGTGGATGTATTTGTAGGTGCAGAGAAATACCCCGGGATCGAAGACGTCCCGTATCCGCAGGTACGCACGTTGATCCATGAAGCGGTACTGCGCTGGGAGCAGGAAACGGATTCTCAACAGCGTATGGGCGATTAGCAGCAATATTATTACATAAATGGCCATCCTGTTGCAGGATGGCCATTGTAATTAAAGGTACTCTCTCAACTGCCGCGAGCGCCGTGGATGGCGCAAGCGCCGCAGTGCCTTGCTTTCGATTTGCCGGATGCGTTCGCGTGTTAAGCCGAACTTCTCACCCACCTCTTCCAACGTGTAGTTGTGACCGTTCTCCAGCCCGAAGCGCAGGCGCAGGATGCGCGCTTCGCGCGGTGGAAGGGTGTCGAGCACTTCCTCGATCTTTTCACGCAAAAGCTTGGAGTAGGCGCTCTGAATGGGCGTGGGGGTCATCTGGTCTTCAACAAACTGCCCCAATTCTGAATCCTCTTCGTCGTCGTTAATGGGGCTTTCCAGTGAGAGCGGCAGCCAGCTGACGCGCAGCATCCATTCGATCTTCGGGGTGGTGGTATCCAGTTTTTCCGCCAACTCGTCATTGGTTGGCAGGCGTCCTAACTGCTGCTCCATCTCATGTGTGAGCTTGTACAGCTGGCGGATGCGGTCCACCATGTGCACCGGGACGCGGATGGTGCGGCCCTGGTCGGCGATGGAACGGGTGATGGTTTGGCGGATCCACCAGGTGGCGTATGTAGAAAAGCGGAATCCGCGGTGATAGTCAAATTTTTCCACCGCTTTCATCAATCCGAGGTTGCCTTCCTGGATTAGATCGAGAAACGGTACGCCGCGGCCGATGTACTTTTTGGCCACGCTCACTACCAGCCTGGTGTTGGCTTTGATCAGGTGTTCGCGGGCGAGCATGCCATCTTCAACCTGCTGCTGCAGCTGCTGTTTTTCCTTTGGCGGGCAGCCGCCGTTGAAACGTTCCAATTCGCGTTTGCTCGAACGACCGTCTTCGATACGGCGCGCGATATCCATCTCCTCATCAACCTTCAACAAGGGGACCCGTGACATTTCTTTTAAGTACAACCCGATGGTGTCATCTGAAGAAATGTTCTCTAGATTGGAGGAAAAATCCATATCGGTAACAGGCGCAAAGACCTCCTGGTCAGCGATGTCGCTGTCATTATCACCATCCAATATTTCCACGCCCCTGCGGCGTAACGCGATTAGGACGGCTTCAATCCTCTCTGCGTCCTTTGATACGTCGGGGTAAAATTCCATCAGGTCTTCAGTTGTAAGGTACCCCTGCACATCGGCTTTTTCCAACAATAAATTCAAAACTTCCACGCTCTTGGATCGTCTTCCGGGATTCGCCACCTGAGAGTCTCCTTTATTTCGAAATTCTTGCCCCTTGCACACAAAGAAATGGTCTAATCGATCTTAATTCTGGCCTCGTGTTCACAAGTTGAGAGGTTCAAATTTTCCCCGCAGACAATACACAGACCCTGGCAGTCCGGTTTGCATAAGGGTTTGATCGGGTTTTCCAGCATCAGGTATTCCCTGATGACCGGAGATAGGTCGATATTCCCATCTTCGGGAACGTAGAGGTTGGATTCGGTGAAGTTGTGCGATTTGTACGCGTAAACCTCGTTGAAATCGATTTCCAACAGCTGGTCAAACGGTTCCAGACAGCGTACACATTCAACCTGCGTTAATGCTTTAAATTGACCTTCGAACAACAATCCCTGGGGGGTGCGAGAAATGTGAATGTTCCCCGAGAATTCCGCGACATCCAGGTCGGGGGGCAGGTGCAGTTCGGGATAATCGAAATGGATATCGCGATAACTCCCGATCGGCAGGTTGTTAAAGAATCCGACGTTAATTTTTAATGGATAACGTTGATTGGACACGGCACACTATCATTAATCGGGATATAATCTTAACAATCAAGATTATAGCACTTTGGTCTGATGAAGTCAATTTATTATCATAATTATGATAAATATTAATAATAATCTCCCGCTGCTTTTGCTGGCGACCACGAATAACGGCAAATTGCGAGAATTACATTCGCTGCTGGCAGAGCTGCCGATCCGTTTGGTCACTCCAGCCGAGGTGGCGCCCGGCATGGAAGTGGCTGAAACCGGCTCCAGTTACGCCGAGAACGCGCTCATCAAAGCGCTCGCTTACCAGTCAGCCACCGGCCTGCCAGTGCTGGCGGATGACACCGGGCTCGAGGTTGACGCGCTCGACGGTGCACCGGGGCTCCACTCCGCCAGGTTTTCCCCGCAACCCGGCGCCACCGATGCCGACCGGCGCGTGCTGCTGCTTAATACACTGTCTGGTAAACCACGCCCTTATCTGGCACGCTTCAAGTGCGCTGTTGCGGTGGTACTTCCTAATGTGGCTCCAGAGATCTTTCACGGTTCCGTGGAAGGGGAGATCATCGATGTGGAGAGCGGTGAGCATGGTTTTGGTTACGACCGGTTGTTCTGGAT
>CAYMGO010000069.1:0-11548 GCA_964390015.1 uncultured Anaerolinea sp.
ATTCAGGAGGCATTAGTGGAAACAAAAAGTTTAGTCGCACTCCGGATCAATCTCGCATCCCCTGAAACAATCAGAAGCTGGTCGTATGGTGAGGTGCTCAAGCCCGAAACCATCAATTACCGAAGGTTACGACCAGAAAAGGACGGCCTTTTTTGTGAAGCGATCTTTGGCCCTTCGCGAGATTACCAGTGCTATTGTGGAAAATACAAGAACCCCCGATACAAAGGCATCGTTTGTGATAAATGCGGCGTAGAGGTTACCCGTTCCTCAGTACGCCGTGAGCGCATGGGCCACATTGATCTGGCTACACCGGTGGCGCACATCTGGTACACCCGCAGGATTCCCTCTTATTTGGGGTTGCTGCTGGATATTTCAAGGCGCAACCTGGACCGCGTGCTTTATTTTGCCCAATACATCGTCACCTTTGTGGATGATGATGCCCGCCAGAAGGCGCTGCGACGGCTCGAGGACGAAATCAATGATTCCGAACTGGAACAGGCCAACCGCATCAACGCGCAGATCCTTGAGGTAAAGCAGGGAAGAGACAAAAAGGTTACAGAGCTGCAGACCCGCTTGAAAGAGATCGAGTCGAAGGGAGATGAACAGATCGCATCCAAGCTTGAACCGGTCATCCAGGAAGGGCAATCACTTGAGCGTCAACTGACCGAGCTTTCAGGAAAGGCTGCGAAAAAGAAGATCCTCTTCGAAACCGCAGAGGTGATGATCGCTGAAAAGGGCGAGATAATTGCCCCCATGCACATCGCCAGCGTACAGAAAGCGGTGAAAGAACGCCTGGAAGAGATCGAGGGCGAGTTCAAAAAGCAGCTGGAACTCGATCGGGAACAGCTGAAGATGGCCATCGATCAGGTCAAAGCTGAAGCTGAAGTTACCATGGATGAGCTGCGCAATCAACTGGAAGATCAATCAACAGAATCGCATGACCATTCCGGCAAAATGCGCGATGAACTTGAAGAGCTTCGCCCCTTTACTTTCCTCACCGAGAGCCGCTATCGTGAACTGAAATCCCGTTGGGGTCAGGTCTTCAGAGCGGATATGGGCGCTGAGGCTTTTTACGATATTCTGCGCCGAATCGATCTGGACAAACTGGCAACAGACCTGTGGACAGAAGTGCGCACGACCAAGAGCAAGCAGAAACGGAAAAAAGCCACTACGAGGTTAAAGGTGGTTGAGTCCTTCCGCCGTTCTGGCAACCGCCCCGAATGGATGATCCTGACAGTGCTGCCGGTAATTCCGCCTGACCTGCGCCCGATGGTACCGCTTGATGGCGGTCGTTTTGCCACCTCTGATATGAACGACCTTTACCGGCGTGTGATCAATCGCAACAACCGCTTGAAGAGGCTTCTCGAACTTGGCGCCCCTGACGTGATCGTGCGCAATGAAAAACGCATGCTCCAGGAGGCCGTTGATTCACTTATCGACAACTCACAGCGCGGTAAAGCACTCTCCCGCCGTGGCAGGCGCGAATTGAAATCGCTCAGCGATATGCTCAAAGGCAAGAAAGGCCGCTTCCGCCGCAACCTTTTGGGTAAACGCGTGGACTACTCCGGTCGTTCGGTGATCGTGGTGGGTCCAAAACTGAAACTATATCAGTGCGGTCTGCCCAAGACCATGGCACTGGAACTCTTCAGGCCATTTGTGGTCTCGCGGTTGGTCAAACATAGTTACGCCGCGAATGTAAAATCGGCGCGTCGATTGATCGAACGAAACAGACCCGAGGTTTACGAAGTGCTCGAAGAGGTCATCAAGGAAAGGCCAGTGCTGCTCAACCGCGCTCCGACCCTGCACCGCCTTGGCATCCAGGCCTTTGAACCAATCCTCATCGAAGGCAGCGCCATCCAGTTGCATCCGTTGGTCACTACAGCGTTCAACGCTGACTTTGACGGTGACCAGATGGCTGTACATGTGCCGCTTTCTGACAAAGCGGTTCACGAAGCCCGCACATTGATGCTCTCTTCCAAGAACCTGCTCAAACCAGCCGATGGCGAGCCGATCATCAGCCCCGCCAAGGATATGGTGCTGGGGATTTACTACCTCACCGTTAAGGATGACCGCAAGCATAAGGGTGACGGCCGCATCTTCGCAGATATGGATGAGGTTGAACTGGCCTACAATCTTGGCCAGGTTGGATTACATTCCAATATCCAGGTCAGGTTGAATACCTATTTCAGCCCTGATAACAAACGCATGGCCAAGCCTGAAACACGCATGATCAACACCACGGTTGGCCGCGTGCTCTTTAACCGCATCCTGCCAGAAGAAGTTCAATTCATGAACATTGTCCTGGAGAAATCTGCGGTAAAGGACCTGATCGCCGATGTTTACGACCTGTGTGGTGAAACTGTAACTACAGCAGTCGCCGATGCCATCAAGGATATTGGATTTGAATACGCCATGAAGTCCGGCACTACCATTGCGGTCGCCGATATCTCGATCCCCAAAGAAAAATACGAGATTATTGATGCATCCCAGTTGGAAGTGGACCGCATCAACCGCGATTACCGTCGTGGTCTGCTCAAGGAAGAAGAACGCGATAAACTGGTTATTGACATCTGGAAAAAGACCACTGAAGATGTCGGTGTCGCAGTTCGGGCAGCGATGGATCCCAATGGGAACCTTTCGGTCATGGCCTCCTCAGGGGCTACCAAAGGTGGGTTTGGACCTATTTCACAGCTGGCGGGTATGCGCGGCCTGATGGCCGACCCTGCCGGACGCATCATCCGATTGCCCATTCAATCCAATTTCCGTGAAGGACTGACGGCGCTCGAATACTTTATTTCTACGCACGGCGCACGCAAAGGCCTGGCGGATACCGCCCTGCGCACCGCGGATGCTGGTTATCTGACCCGCCGCCTGGTGGATATTGCCCAGGACATCATCATCAACGAAGAGGACTGTGGAACCGAAGCCGGTATCTGGATTCGTAAAGCGGATGACATTGCCGGGCAAAAATTGAAAGAACGACTGTACAGCCGCACCGTCGCTGCGCGTATTGTCGATCCCAATACCGGTGAAGTTATCGCGGAGCGCGATGAGATCCTCGACCATGATCTCATACGCAAGGTTACTGACGCGGGTGTGGAAAATGTGTATGTACGCTCACCGCTCACCTGTGAATTGATCCATGGTATTTGCGCAAAATGCTATGGCATGGACCTGGGACGCGGTTCGCTGGTTACACTGGGCTCCGCCGTGGGGACGGTCGCCGCACAATCGATCGGCGAACCCGGCACGCAGTTGACGTTACGTACCTTCCACCTGGGCGGTGTTGCCACTGGTGGTGATATCACCACCGGTCTGCCGCGTGTGGAAGAACTTTTCGAAGCCCGCCGCACCCCCAAAGGTGAAGCGGTGATCACAGCGATTTCCGGTATTGCCCGAATTTTGCAGGCCGACCGCGCTGGTGAGCAAAAACTCGTGCGCGTGGAGCACAGCGAGTTAGTATCTGATGAATATGAAGTTCCCGAGGAATGGGAGATCCTGGCGCAGGATGCCAGCGAGATCGTTACCGGCAACCCTGTTGCCAAAATGGGCGATGCCCAGATCAACGCGCAGCATGATGGCCGGGTGCGTGTGGAGGGAAGGAAAGTCTTTGTTTCCTACGAACAGAAGGAAAGTGAAGATAATGATATCCCCAGCACTTCGCGCCTGATCATCCGTGACGGCGACCAGGTGGAAGCGGGCCAACCGTTGACAGAAGGCTCAATTAATCCGCATACGATTCTCAAGATCAAGGGTCGGGAAGCTGCCCAGATCTACCTGCTGACCGAGATTCAGAAGGTCTACCGTGCCCAGGGACAGAACATTAATGACAAACATTTTGAAGTGATCATCCGCAAGATGATCGGCAAAGTCCAGGTCATCCGCCCCGGAGACACGAACTACCTGCCAATGGACATGGTGGATAGGCTTGAGATCAAGCGGGTCAATGAAGAAATGGTTGCTCAGGGCAAACAACCGGCGCGCTACGCCGAGATCCTGCTGGGCGTCACCAAGGCATCGCTCAGCACCGATTCGTTCCTGTCCGCCGCCTCCTTCCAGCATACCATCAAGGTTCTCGCCGGGGCAGCTATTGCTTCGACTGAAGATCCGTTGTTCGGGCTGAAGGAAAACGTGATCATCGGCAAGCTAATTCCTGCGGGTACTGGCTTCGTGTACGGGAGGTTCACCCCGGTTAGCGAAGTTGAGCAGGCCGTTGTTGAGGAAGATGCCGCTGATCTTGAAACTGAAACAACAGCCGAATAGTAAATCAAGAATTCGTTAGCAAAATATGCACTCCGGATGATCTACATCAATCCGGAGTGTTATTATTATCTGGGAATTCTCAACTGTACGAATGGCACCATCATTTTTTATTGTAAACTTATCTTGTTGTACCAATTGACTGCCGGAGATTAATTATGGATATGGGTTCTGTTCGCAAGATCGATATTGACCACGAAATGCAGCAATCTTACCTGGATTACGCCATGAGTGTGATCGTTTCACGCGCCTTGCCAGACGCCAGGGATGGGCTCAAACCTGTGCAGCGCCGCCTGTTATACGCCATGTACGATATGGGTGTTCGCGCTGATTCCACTTACAAAAAATCCGCCAGGATTGTTGGTGAGGTGCTTGGTAAGTATCACCCTCACGGTGACCAGGCGGTGTACGAGGCTATGGCTCGATTGGCGCAGGATTTCTCGATGCATTGCCTGCTTGTTGACGGTCAGGGGAATTTTGGCAGTGTGGATGGTGACCCCCCCGCGGCCATGCGCTATACCGAAGCCCGATTAACATCGATCGCGATGGAACTGCTCAATCAGATCGACAGAGACACGGTCGATTTCGCGCGCAACTTTGATGACACGCTGGATGAACCACTGGTATTACCTTCCGCCATACCCAACATGCTGGTTAATGGTGCTTCAGGCATCGCTGTCGGTATGGCAACAAGCATCCCGCCGCACAACCTCAACGAAGTAATTGATGGCCTGGCTTTTATGCTGGAAAACTGGCAGAAACTGGATGATATTACTGTCACTGATTTGATGAAATTCATCAAAGGTCCTGACTTTCCGACCGGTGGGATCATCCTGCAGGAACATGAACAGGATGAGATTCTGGCGGCTTATGCCACCGGTAAAGGCAGGATCACACTGCGCGGCAGGTTGAACCTGGAGGAAATGTCTCGGGGGAAAAGCCGCATCATCATCACTGAACTGCCTTACATGACGAACAAATCCGCATTAATTGAGCGCATCGCCGAGCTGACCCGTGAAGGTCACCTCGAGGGCATCTCAGACCTGCGCGATGAATCGGATCGCCAGGGCATGCGCATCGTCATTGAGTTAAACAAAGCAGCAGCGGCTGAATCCGTGCTGCGAGAATTGTACAAAAGGACACCGCTTCAGGTCACTTTCAGCATTAATCTGCTCGCGCTGGTAAATAACGAACCCAGGTTGTTGACGCTTAAGCAATCCTTGCGGGTTTACCTTGAACACCGCACCGAAGTGGTCAAACGGCGCAGCGAGTTTGACCTGCGGAAAGCGCAAGAGAGAATTCACATCCTCGAGGGTTTGCGCATTGCCTTGCAGAACCTGGATGATGTCATTGCCATAATCCGTAAATCTTCAGATACCGAGGATGCCCGGGAGCGGTTGATCAAGAAGTACAAGCTTTCAACCATCCAGGCGAACGCCATCCTGGATATGCCATTGAAAAGGCTGGCGCAACTTGAAAGAAAGAAGATCGAACAGGAATACCGGGATCTGGTACAGGTGATCAAAGAACTGCTGGGGTTGCTTCGCTCGCCGGCAAAGCAGCGGTTGGTGGTTGAGACAGAACTAAAAGAGATCCGTGCGAAGTATCCAGATCGGCGTAAGACACAGATTGTTAATCTCAAACAGGGTAAGGCTGCTTCAGACCTGTTGACGGTGAAGGACGTGACCCCGGTAGAATCAGTTTGGGTGGTGATGAACTCCCAGGGGATGATCGGCAAGCTCAGCACTGATAAACCTCCGCGGATGAGCGGCAGAGACGCGCCTGTGTTCGCGCTGCGCACCGACTCGCACCAGACGTTATACCTGGCTGGGGCAGATGGTCAGACAGCGGCAATATCCATCCAGAGCGTCCCTGCCATCGAAGAGATTGGTGAAGGCAGTCATTTTTCCAGCATCTCACCGCTGAGAACAACAGAACTACCCGCTTCGGTTTTCTGCCTGCCTGCGGCGGCGAATCTGCAGGAATTGTGCGTGGTGACAATCACCCGCCAGGGATTGATCAAAAAATCGCTTGCGAGCGATCTGAAAGGCGCGGCATCGGACCTGTTCACTCTGGTAAAAGTAAATGATGGTGATGAACTTGTGGATGTGCTGCTGGTAAGTGACACTGCTCACTATCTTGTCGTTACCCGCATGGGCATGGCGATCCGTTTTGATGGCAGTGATGTGAGGGTGATGGGATTGATCGCCGCGGGGGTTAACGCCATTAAACTTGCCGCGAAGGATGGCGTAGCCGGCATGGTGGAGATTGCCAGGAAGGGCGACGTGGTTTTGGTGGCTTCGAATGGGCTGGGTTGGCGCATCGAACCGGATGGTTTCCCCCTTCAGGGAAGGTATGGTCAGGGAGTGATCGGCTGCCGTTTAGACGCTGGCATCGAATTGATCGGGGCAGTCTTCGGTAAGAAGAATTATCAGTTCACGTTACATCTGAAAAAGGCGGCCGCAAAAACCTGCAGGGTCGACGATATTGCGTATACGCGGCGCGCAGGGAAGGGCGAGCAACTATTGCAACTCTCAGCGGCTGATCGTGTGGATAAAATTGTTATCACGCTGGAACATGGAGAATAGCACCGAAACCCGAGTGTTATTCGATCGTGTAGTAGCAGTAGTGATATATGACTTTGCCGTCCTTCAGACCGACGGTATCTTTTCCATCAGTAACGATCCCTCTTTTTGAGCTGCAGGTCCAGGTGAAGTGAATAGTATTGTCTTTGATCTCTTTGGTGGTGATCCTGAAGTCACCATCGTTCAGCTGGTTGGTCAACATCTGCCCATAAAAACCGCGGATGTTTGTGTTTCCCTGGATGGTTTGCTGGGGGGTAACAAGGACGGCGTTGGAAGCGTAAATATCTAGCATAGGGTCAAACTGCATCGCGTTTAAGGCGTCAAAGATGCGGGTAACCGGATCTGCCGCCGGTGAAGGTACGCTGCCCTGTGCTGGCCAGTTATATTTTCCGATTTCATTCCAAACCGGCACAAGATGAAGACGGGAATAATCCCATGAATAGAAGTTCGCGGCTGTCAAACCTAAGGACCTGGCGGTGTCGAGAAAGAGCTTCACTTCTGAAGCGGAGGGATACCAGCCTCCTTCACCATATGCCGGGCCTGTCGGCACGATGGGACGGAAGGGAGTGAGTGCCTTGAATTCACGCACGCAGCGTTTCAGGTCGTAGTCAGGGTTGTGCGCCTGCATCCAATACACCTGGGGCATATTCAGATCACATTTTTCCAGGAAAGCAGTATAAGGGAAGGAACGATGATAGGTGGGCCAGCGGAATGAACTTAGAGCTACCGGGGTAGAAGGGATACCTTTTCTTAATTGGCTCATGAAGGTTCTTGCGACCACATCACGACCGGCTTGCTTGTATTCCACTTCGGCGTCGATCACATACCCATCCAAGGCGTATTTCCTGGTTTGCGAAATGGCGATCTTTGCTTCACCGATGGGGTCGTAACCATAAACATAATGCCAGCCCCAAACCTGGATACCTTTCGCGCGCAAAGCATCAACGACTGGCGGTATCAGGTCTCTACCGCTGCTGTCGACGTTGTAAGGGCGGGTGTCATTGGCGATCTTGATGAGCACATGAGAAAACCCGGAAGATGCTGCCACCCTGGCAATGGCCGAGGCATTGCCATCTTCACAATTCGGGATTTTCCAGATCATCATACCCTTACCGGTTAACGTCATTATTTTCTCCTCAAGGTCATCCCAACGCATTCCGGGTCATAAACTACCAACCAGCCCCAGCTGTGGCGCGATTGCACGCATGGCCAGGATCACATTCTCGCAATGTTCCCATAAGGGAACACCGAATTCCTCAGCACCGCGGGCGATCTCCTCGCGGTTAGCGCCGGCGGCGAAAGCTTTGTCCTTCCACTTCTTTTTCACCGAGCTTGCCTCAAGGTCATACAACGATCGGGAAGGCCGCACCAACGCAACCGCTGTGATCAAACCCGTGATCTCATCACAGGCGTATAAACCTTTTGCCAGCAGGGTTGTGCGCGGAAGGTTCAGGTGATCTCCATGGGCAAGGATAGCTTCGATGATCTCTTCTGGAACTTTCTTTTCACGCAGGAGGGGCGCGCCTGCGAGGGGGTGCTGTTCGGCTGTTGGATGGATCTCCCAATCAAAATCGTGCAATAACCCCGTCACAGCCCAGGTTTCTACAGGTTGAGAAAGCTTTTCAGCATAAAAACACATGGCACTTTCAACTGCCAGCATGTGGTTGATCAGGTTGTCACTTTTTATGTATTCCTTCACGATTGCCAGCGCTTCGTCTCGATGCATAATCAATTACCATCCGCTGTTCTTGTTGGCAAAAATGGGTTCGGGTTCGCCCAAAACGGGCAGGGGTTTGGATATCCACACCTGCCAGACCGCCACCAGTGTAGCGGGGATCTCCCGAATGTTCCAGTAGCGCAGCGAGTGCGTGTGGTAATCGCGCAGGTCTGCGATCACCCCGTTAACCTTCATTCCCAGCCCGCTGCAGGTGAAGATTGCCCGTGGGAGGTGAAATTTTTGTGTAACCACGAGCGCTTCGGTGAGGCCAAAAATTTCCCTGGCACGGTAGCAGGTATCGTAGGTGCGGCGGCCGGCGTAATCCAACACGATGGCTTCATCGGGAACACCCAGGCTAAGGGCGTAGTCTCGCATGGCCGCGGGTTCGTTGTAATCCACAAAACGGTTGTCACCGCTCATCAGCAGCTTCTCGACCTTTCCCGACTTGTAAAGCTGAACCGCCGTTGATACCCTGTCTTTGAGCACGGGGGAGGGAGAACCGTCTTTTTGCAGACCGGCGCCAAAGACGATTGCTGCAGGAGCGTTCGGTGCATCAGCAACGTTGACCATCCTGCCCGCCGCGGAAAATGAGGTGATCAGCTTCGGCAACCCGAAAAGGATCACCAGTAAAAGGATCGAAAGGATCAATATGTTCAGCAGCATTTTTATTATCTTTATAAACATAGCAAGAATTGTACCAGCTATAGAGGGGTTGATCGCCTGGGTGAAAGGATGGTGGAGTTCACAGGAGGAATCATATCCTGAAGGTCCACTCCGGCGATCCATACTTGGTACTGACCAATTCCTGTGCCAGGTTAAGTTCTTCATTGGTCGGTTGACCGGGAACCAGGTCGATCTCGAATTCGCTCCTGAAACCGTTAATGATCGCCTGTGCCACCGTATTCCAGTCGGGGGCATAACCCAGTAATGCTTCCAGTGTAGTGGCGCGTTCGGCCAATTTGCCAGCGGCTTCGACGCGTTCCTGCACAGAGGCGTATTTTAATGCCCTGGTGATGCGGGTGATGTCTCCCTTGATCGGCAGTGAACCATGCTGCAGGATGCCAGTGTGTTTTCGTGCCTGGGCAGAGCCGATCAGCTTTTTTCCCAGAGCTGTGATCTCGTAATTGGAGGGAGTTTCAAAACATACAGGATTGATATTTAAACCCGTATGTCCGTTGCCATAGGTTTTGTCTCCAGTTGCTTCGACCTTTAGCTCCATTAGTCCAGCCAGTAAAGCGCGCGAGATCTTGCGATAACTTTCTAGCAGGCTGCCGGAGAGGAGCCTGTCATCTTGTGGAGCAGTGACAGCGTAAGTTACTTCATCCACATGCAGGATCGCCCGTCCGCCGGTTGGCCGACGCACAAGCTCCCAGTTCTCGCTGGTTAACCTTGCCTGGTCCACATCGGTGTAGGGTTGGGCAAACCCTAGGGAAAGGGTGGCAGGCTGCCAATCGTAGAACCGGAGAGTTGGCGGATTTGTTTTGGTTGCTGTAGTGCTCAGGATAGCTTCATCCAGAGCCATATTCCATGACCCGGATTCGGGATTTGAGAGGATAAGACGCCACTCGTTTGTCATGTCCGGGTTATTTTACTATGTGTCGCTCCAAAGTGCGTCTTTATGTGAAAGTTGATACAAATTCTCTCAATCTTTGTCTTGACAAAAATATTTTTCCAGACTAATATTAGCGGGCTTCGTAGTTTCAACGTGGAAAATTTCAACCTTCTGGTGGGTGAACGAGTGGGAATTCCTACAACAAAACAGAATATTCCTCTTTTATCGGGTTTGCATTTTACTATGTAAGCCTTATAATTGATTTAAGGAACTTGTATATACAAGGAGGTGATGAGAACCCAGTATTTACACACAAAGGTAGTATCATAAGTCACCACTTATATAAAAAACAATAGAGGAGAAAAGAAATGACAAAAAAGTTGTTCCCCCTGTTTAGCGTGCTGCTCGTAGCAGTCATGCTGTTGGCCGCCTGCGGTCCGAAAGAGGCCGGCCCCATCACCATCAATCTGTGGACCAAAGAAGGTGAAGCAGATGGTGGTTTACAGTATGTGCAGGCGCTCGCTGATGCCTACACTGCTGCCAACCCGAACGTGACCTTTGTGGTTACGAACAAAGAGGTTGAGACGCTGCGTGAAGACTTCCAGACCGCCAGCCTGGCGAATGCCGCTCCTGAGCTGCTCTGGACCGTCTCCGACCATCTTGGCCCTTTCACCACTGCTGACCTGATCCAACCGGTCGACAGCCTGGTTGACCTGGGCAAGTACGTGGCCAGCGCCACCAACGCCGTCAAGACCCCCGATGGCAAGACCTGGGGTGTTCCCATCGCCAATGGCAACCACCTGATGTTGATTTTCAACAAATCAATGATGCCAGTTGCTCCCGCCAATACCGATGAACTGCTTTCCATGGGTAAGGACTTCGTTGCAGCCAACGCCGGCAAATACGCCCTGGCCTTCAACGAGACCGAAGCCTTCTGGTTTGTGCCCTGGCTGGGTGGTTTCAACGGCAAAGTGTTCGCAGCTGATGGTGTGACCCCGACCCTGGATACCCCGGAAATGGTTGCCACCTTCAAGTACCTAGCTGAACTGAAAGCCGCCAACATCATGCCCGCTGAGAGCAACTATGATGTTATGGATGCTGCCTTCAAAGAAGGCACCGCTGCCATGATCATCAACGGCGACTGGTCTCTGGGTGGATACAAGGAAGCCCTGGGTGAGAACCTGGGTGTCGCTCCCATCCCGCAGGTTGTTGCAACTGGTACCTATCCTGCTCCTTTCACCTCTGGTGTGTTCTTCATGGTCCCGAAGGGCCTTGAGGGCGAAAAACTCGATGCGGTTGTTGACTTTATGAAATTCGCAACCAGCAAAGAAAACCAGGTTGAAATGGTCAAAAAACTGACCCGCCTGCCGGCCCTCACCGAAGCCCTCTCCGATCCCATCATCACCGAGGATCCCATCCTGGCTGGCTCTGCCG
>CAYMGO010000070.1:0-6325 GCA_964390015.1 uncultured Anaerolinea sp.
GGATGCGCTGGCGGTGGACGGGGTGAAGGAGATCCTCACCACCATGGCCGAGATCAGCCGTAACGGGCATGTTTACCGTGGTTACAGTATATTGCCCACGTTTTTCGATCGCACAACGCGCGAAACGCTGATCCAGTTCGAGGAGATAACGCGCGTGTTCGGAATCAATGTGTGGCCGCCGGTCCCGCAGGATACGCGTGTGCGCGAGACCGCCGCTTATGGTCAGACACTGTGGGAATATTCACCCAATACTGCTTCGGTTGAAGGGTTTAAGGACGGCCGCCAGCACCTCGGCGGCTACCGCCAGGTGTTGGGCCGCATGCTGGAGGTGATCGATGGCTGATGAGAAGAAGCAGCGCCGCTCTGCGCTCGACCCGGCGGTAGCGGACTTACTGAAAGGGATGCAGCAGAAACAATCCGAGTCGCAGCTGCCGCGGCGCGAAAGGGAACGCGTTTCACGTGAACGCGCCAAGATCCAGTCTCGGCGCGACCAGCGTGCCACCTATGACCTGCCGCCTTCCATTCGCGAGGGGATCAGGCTACTGGCTGAGGACCTGCGTCTGCCCGCCAGCCAGCTGGCAACGCTGGCGCTGGCGCGTTTTCTCAACGAGTATCAAAATGGTTTGATCGACCTGGGAAAATACAAACAACCCTCAAGGAGTCCGCGCTATGACTGGAACCTTGTATTCCCGCAAGACCTTATCACTGTTTCGCGCAGGAAAAAAAGCAGTTAAGCTCTTTAAGTCGTTTAAGTAGTTAATTAAGTAGTGAATAGAATCACGTGCAACTTTTGCACGCTATAGAGATGCACATCTTGCACTCTGTAGAACGGCAGTTTTTGCACCCCGGCCTCCTCAAGGCAGAAGTTTCACCCTGGCCGGCGTGCAATTTTTATCTCCTCGCCAGAAAGCATAATTTGCACGCGCGCCTAAAGGAAATAAATGCATTCAGGCTAAAAGGCAGAATTTGCATGCAGGCGTGATGGAAATTTATGCATTCAGGTGGTCGTTTGAAAATGGTCTTGCTGTTTTTGCATGTCGACACTGACTTATGCAGGGAATGCCAGGGCAATGAACACGCGCTCGGTCTTGCGAAACAACCCCATCAGGTCAAAAAAAACTTTCATTAACCCGTATTTACGCGCGTACGCTTTCTTCACTAATACCGTTTCCTCAGCAGACATGAAGCGCGCGCGGGCGGGGTGCCAGTCACCCAGCAGGTCCCCATTGGCCCGGCAGGGAGCCACCATCACCGCGGGGTTACGCCGCATGCGCTTGACCTTGCCTGAACTGGCCTCGGTGGTAAAGCACAGTTCTCCTTTGTATTCCACGAACCAGACCGGTGTGCGTACACCTGAGCCGGACTTGCGGAAGGTTTCGACGTTCATGTACTGTTGTTTTTCAAAAGCCGCTAGGTCGCCCATGTGAAACTCCAGAGGTTGATTTTGAGAAAACAATTTTATTCTGTATTCTTCTGGTTAATCACCACCATCGGCTTTTTGTAGAATGTTTTTGATAAACGCGGTTTTGGCTTCGGTGTAAGCTTCGCGATCCAGCCGATACTGCCGCGCCAGGTGGTACTTGAGTTCTGCGTAGCGCTGCGCTTCTTCAGGGTGAGAGCGCAGGTAATCGCGAAAAAGCAGCTGCACCCTGAAAAACTCGCTCTGCGCTTCGACGATGTGCAGGTGGTGGGTATGGGCTCCGCCGGCGATGCGGTGCAGGTAGCGGCGTTCGGGGAAAATGTCCTCGTGTTCGGGGACATAGGTGTAGCCGAGGGAGGAAAGGGGAGGGAGGAAAGCGGGGGCATGCTGCAGGCTGTGCACACCGGCCAGGATATCGATGACCGGCTTGGCAGCCAGACCGGGCACGGCGGTACTGCCGATGTGCTCGATGCGCAGCACGAATTCCCCGATCGCGCTCAAGATCTCCCGCCGCGCCTCTTCATACTGCAGCGGCCAGCCGGGGTCATACGGCAGGATTTCAATGGGAATGACAGGTTTCACGCGCCAATCATACACCAGAACGACTTAATGCGCATAGTTTATTGTATCGAAATGGACGAGCGTTCAATGCATACTGATGGAACCCTGATGAACGATCGTTCAATAAATAAAGGCCAACGCCTGGTATAGCGCTGGCCATTATCTTACCGGTTTTCCCCTCGTTCAAGGCGTCGCCTGTTCAGGCCACTCGTGAGCGCAACTTCACCGGTGCCATCAATTTACCCGGCTTCACCTGCCTGGATCGCGTTTCTGTTCTTCGTGGCGGTGTCGTTTGAGGTTGTAGCTGTCACTTTGATAGTTCTTGCGCCGCGGTTCGTCAAGCCCTTCACGAACTTCAAGGCGGATGCGGTCATAACGAACGCGGGTGGATTCAGGCAGATTTACGCCGTGCTCCAGCATCAGCTGGTCCATCAACTTGCCGGCTTCTTCAGCCTTGCCGGCGCGCTCCAGTTTGAACGCCCTGTTGGAGACGTGACCGACGACCACAGAGGAATAGCGCGAGACCATGTCTGCGTCTCTTTTCTCCTCGGCTTGCGCCACTTCAGCCGCACCGGCGTAGCGCATCGTCACTGATTGTGCCAGCTGGAAGGGCCTGTTCTCTTCGTCCATCCCATTCACCAGCGCGTTCACCTTCAAATCGCCGCTGCCCGGGGGGGTGAGCAATTTCAGGAAAAGGTTGACAGTGCGGTTGGCGGCCATGTCAGCGAGATTGATGATGATGCGGTTGGTTGTCTGTTCAGCGCGCCATTCGCCGAAAAGTTCAAACGCCACGCCGGCAGGGAAGGTGAGTTCCAGCGTCACGTTCTTTAGCGTGACCGCGGCCAGGTCCTTGAACTCTTCCATCAGCATCTCGGGGATGCGCTGGCGGGTGTCGATGTAGTAGTAGTTTCCGCCGCCGCTGTTGGCCATGGCTTCCAGCAGGTGCTCGTTGAAATCCTCACCAACCCCAAAGGTGGAGGTGACGATGCGGCGCTCGAAGAGGGCTGAGGCATGCTGCTTCAATTCCTCCATATCAGTGATGCCGCGGTTGGCCAGGCCGTCAGTCAGCAGCAGTGTGCGGTTGACCCTGCCTGCAGACTGGTGTTTCGCCACGCATTCGCAGCCCTGCAGCCAGCCGCCGGCCAGGTCGGTCATCCCGCGCGGTCGCAGCCTATTGACAAGCGCTTTCATTTCGTCCCGCGCCGTTGGGGTTACCGCGGGGCTCTCTGCGGTGATGGTCACCTGGTCATCGTAATCGACGATGGCGACGCTGTCAGCCGGGCGCAGCAGGTCGAGGATCTGTGCGACTGCCACTTTGACCTGTGCCAGTTTGCCGCCATCCATTGAGCCGCTGCGGTCGATGACCAGCGCCAGGTTGAGCGGCGTTGATTCGCGGCTTCCTGATGATTCAGGCGCGGTGAACTCAATTTCCAGGATACGGCTGGTGGGCTTATCGATGGCGATAAGCGGTGAATCGGTTTTTAAGATCAGATTGGGTACTTTCATTGGTTTTACTCCTCCCTTTGGAATGGGTGATTCTGATTGACCAGCGCGATCACTTGTTCGATGAGGCGCTGTACGCGCGGGCGTACCGGTTGGCGCACGTGCAGTTCCAGCCCCGGTGCCAGGCGGATGCGCTGCCATTCGACTGCCTCCAATGTTTGCATTGGGGCTTCCTGGCGGAATCTGTGAACACGTGCCTGGCTGGGTGTGTTCAGCAGTGTCGGGTTTTCGCGCAGGCTGTGGATGTAAGACAGCGCGCTGTCTATCGTGGGGCTGTTGAGCTGCAGGGCATCAGGCGCGGCCTGTTCGAACACCGGCAGTGCTTGCAAACCAGACAGAGCGCTGATCGGGTCCTTTTCGAACTCTTCCAACAGCGGCACGATCTGGTTGTCATCCAGTGCGTCCAGTACTTCTTTGATGCGGTTCAACGGCAGGTAAGATTCTTTGAGTACCTTGATGAGCTGCAGACGGTGGATATACTCGTCAGTGAATTCCGCATAACGGCCACGGAGCCTGGGCTGCGGCAGCAGCCCCTCGTGGATGTAGTAGCGGATGGTGCGGTTGGATACGCCCGAGAGCGCCGCCAATTCTGAGATCCAGTATTTTCTTTCTAACATTTTTACTCCTTCTGAACGATGGCATAATGATAACACTATTACGTAATACTGTCAAGGTTAATGTAGAAATTGATACCGGTTTAATATCGAAAAGTGAGGGTAGATCAGGCGAGGATGCCGTCGAGGTAGATCTCGATGAGTTCCTGCAGGGCGGCGGACTGACTTTCTTCATCGACCGGTTTGCCCAGCAGCATTTCGTTCATGTGGAAGGTGTAAAACAGCCCGAAGAAAGCGCGCAGTAATGCATCATCAGAGAGCGGCTGAACCGCGGAGGGATCCTTGCGCAGGCGCTTGACGAAATTCAACATACCCGGCGCCACTGCGGGGTAAGCAAGGCGCAGGTGCTCGCCCTGGAACTCGACTACATCGATGAACACCAGTTTCACCAGGTCAGGCCGGGCGGAGAGGGCGTTCACCAGCCGGCGGGCTGCCGTGCGCACCAGGTCGGCCGCGGTCTCACCCTGAGAGTTCTCAAGTGTAAGCAGCAGGGTGGGGTAGGGGTTGTAGGCTTCGAAGACGGCGCTGAAAAGATCATCCTTATCGGCAAAATGGTTGTAAAGAGAACCCAGTGCCATGCCCGATTCTTTGGCGATTTGCCGCATGGTGGTGCCGTGATAGCCCTGCGCCAGAAAGAGCCGGTGCGATGCGCCGATGATCTGCGCGCGCGAACGCACAGGGTTGGGTTTGCTTGAGGTGTTCGAACGTTCGTTCATCCGGCGTATTCTACCGGATAACCGCTAATCACGCAATGTGATCAATGATGCTGAATCATACCCGCGGGGGTCACCGGGTTAACTTGTCTTTAAATAAAGCAATGCCCGGGATTGTTGGGTAATATTGGAAAAAAAGTAGGAGATGCGTAATGGATGTAAGGTTATTGATTGCCATACTGGTCAGGTTTCTACATGACCTCTTCACTGTGGTCTGGATGGGGGGGTTGATCGTTACCGTGATCACCTACCTGCCCTTGTTGAATAAAGCATTTGGACCGGGTCCGCAGTTGAAGCAGTTCATGCGGGCGTTTCAACGGCAGCAGGGAAGGTGGGTGCACGTCTGCATGGTTGGCTTGATCGTGACCGGTGTGTTGATGAGCAACCGGGCGATTGGCCCTGGGCAATTCTTCTCGTTCAGTGATCCCTATACGGCATGGTTGTCAGTTAAACATATCCTGGTGATCGCCATGATCGCAATCGCGTTCTACCGCAGTATTGCGCTCGGCAGGAAGATGGAAAGATTGTCTCAACAGCAGGTAAAATTGAGCATGCTTTTCATAGTCATCAACGCCATCCTTGCCGTTGCGGTACTCTTCGCAAGCGCGGTGCTGTCCATAATCGTCTGAACTGAGATGTAACCCCGTCGGATTTTCTGTTCGACAGCTTAATAGAAAACAACACCAATTAAATTGGTGTTGTTTTGGTTAGCAGATCATTAACCCGGCAACAGATTCTTCATCTGGTTGTAGATGATGCTTGCTGCGCGTTTGGGCATCAGGCGATGCAGGAAGTCCATGGTCTTCGTGTCGCTGCCTGAGAGGACGCGGTATTTATTCGCTTCCATGCCATCCACGAATGTACGTGCCACCTCGTCAGCCGGGGTGGTTTTATACTTGGTATCGGCGTTCTCCTGCTGTTCGCGCGTCATCACGCCGCTATTGAGCGCGATGTTGGTGGTGGTGGCACCGGGGATGGCCAAGGTTACACTCACCCGTGTCCCCATTAGCTCCGAGTGCAACCCTTCAGTGAACAACTTGACCGCGGCCTTCGAAGCACCGTAGATGGTCTGACCGGGCACCGGTACAAATGCGCCCATGCTGGCCACGTTGACGATGTGCGCTTCGGGCCTGTCCAGCAGGTGGGGCAGGAAGGCGCCGGTCATGTAGAGTGTGCCGTAGAAATTGACGTTCATTACCCGTTCGATGTCTGCCAGGGGCAGGTCTTTGTATCGCACGAACTTCTGAATGATCCCGGCGTTGTTGATCAACCCGTCCACAGCACCTTGAGCCGCGATGACCGCTGCCGGCAGGGCTTCCACCGCTGCGCGGTCGGCGATATTGATCACGTGTGTGCTTACCCGATCGCGGGCTTCTCCAGCCAGGGTCACCATTTCCGCCAGGTTCGCCGCGCTGATATCCACCGCCGCCACGCGCGCACCGCGTTTCAATAGTTCAAACACCAGTTCGCGGCCGATGCCGCTGCCGCCACCAGTGACCACGATGACTTTACCT
>CAYMGO010000070.1:6425-10894 GCA_964390015.1 uncultured Anaerolinea sp.
TTCACCGGTTCGTAGATATAGAACACCGAGTCTGGTGCGAAATCCTTGAACTCCTCGGTGTAAACCTCCATATCGTAGCCGCCGCTGGGTTGGCAGCCCGAGCGCGGGAACCACTCATTGATAATGCCATCGTACGTTTTACCGAGCGTGTCCAGCCCACCGCGGTGGGCGAACACGGCGTAGCGGTTCTCGGGCACGTCCACCACCACCATGCCGTCGGGTACCTTGTCGTACCCCTCCACCTTGAAGCCGGCGATGTACTCGAACACACCCACAGGCGCGTCGTTGAGCATGTAACACACCCCGAAAGCACATTCTCCCACCATGGGGATCTGGTGCGCGCGCGGGTTGAGGCGCCCCCACATCTGCGAGATCTCCTGGTTGGCGTTGTTGCCGCGGTATTTCAACCCCATCACCTTGAAAGCGGGCAGGGTTTCATACTTTACTGGTTCCATTCTTGTCTCCTTTTGTTGAGTCGTTGGTGCCGGGGTCTCCTCCCGGCAGATGACGATATCCGCCACCGATGCGGGTCCTTCGTTCTCGATCTGTTCCAGCCGCTGCTGCACCCGTTCGAGGCGCAGGGTTTCGCGCTCCACAGTCTGCTGCAGTTCAGACTGTTTCAGGCGCAGCATACCGCGCAGCTCCTCGGCGGTGAGCGTCTCGCGCATCAGCTGGCTGATCTGTGCCAGGCTGAACCCCAGGTCTTTGAGCGCCAGGATGCGGTTGAGCACGGGCAGCTGCTCGCTGGTGTAGTAGCGGTAACCGCTGAAGCGGTCAATATACACCGGTTTGAGTAGACCCTCGCGCGCGTAGTAGCGCAGCGTCTTCACGGTCACATTGGCCGCCCGGGCGAAATCACCGATCTTTAGCATGTTGCTCCTGTACCTGTAGTGGCGTTTTCTGCCATACTATACACCATCCCCTAAGGTTAGAGTCAAGGGTCTTTTTTGATTATAATGAAGTTTGTATGAGCACTTTTCACTGCAGATGACACCCGTGGAGCCGGCACCGCTTTCAGTACCCTACACTTACCCTTACACATGCAAGATCAGCATGTGTGGGACGCAAACACCGCGGCTCGGGCATTTCAGGCAGGCAGATACACGGATCTCATGTTGATATTGTCCACGTATACAGGAAGAAATCCCATGAAAAAAAGCACCTTCTTGATCTTCACATGCATTCTCTTGCTTCTTACTGCCTGCGCGGGTAGAGGCGGCGGGCTGGAAGGCACCTCCTGGGAACTGGTCGAGCTGATGGATGGTAGCCAGCCCCTGGCCGGAACCACGCTGACCATTGTGTTCGAGCAGGGCAGCGCCGGCGGTACCGCGGGCTGCAACTCGTATGGCGGGGAGTACAAGTTGGATGGCGACACCATCTTCTTTGGTGACGTCGCCTCCACGTTGATGGCCTGCCTGGATGCCGGCGTGATGGAGCAGGAGGCGGCCTACCTTGGCTATCTGCAGGAGGCGCGCTCGTACCAGGTTGCTGACGGGTTCCTCTACATTTACCGCGAGGACGGCGCGGCACTGAAGTTCAAACAGCAGTAAAGCGGTCGCCGGCAACACAGCTATCATCAAGAAAGGCGTATGACCCTAAGACCTCATGACAGATAAACCAGCCAACCGCCAACCCTCCGGCATGAAAGCCTTCATCACTGTCTGGATCGGGCAGATCGTGTCAGTGCTTGCCTCGGGCATGTCTCAGTTTGCGCTGACCATCTGGATGTACCAGCAGACGGAGAGCGCCACGCGCATGGGGCTGATGCAGGTGTTCTTCATTACACCCTTCCTGATCATGTCGCCTTTCGCCGGGGTGATGGTGGACCGCTACAACCGCAAGCTGATGATGATGATCTCAGACCTGGCGGCGGTGGTGGCCACCGGCGGCATCTTCGTGCTCATCCTCCTCGGCAGGCTGGAGTTCTGGCACCTTTATATCTCGGCGGCGCTCAACGGCATCGGCAATACCTTTCAGTGGCCAGCCTACTCGGCCGCCATCTCGACGATGGTACCCAAAGAGCAGCTGGGGCGTGCCAACGGCTTGATGTCCTTAATGGAAGCCGGACCGGGCGTGGTGGCGCCGCTGCTGGCGGGAGCGCTGTTGCCGCTGATCGAGCTCAAGGGCATTTTGGTGTTGGATATGTTGACCTTTGGCTTCGCGGTGGCGGCGTTGCTGCTGGTGCACATCCCATCGCCGCGGGTTTCAGAGGAGGGGGAGAAGGCGCGCGGCAGTATGCTCAAGGAGGCGGTGTTCGGCTTCCGCTACATCTTTGCGCGGCCCAGCCTGCTGGGGCTGCAGCTGATCTTCTTTGCCGGCAACCTGTTCGCGGGCATCGGTTACACGGTAATGGCGCCGATGATCCTGGCGCGCACCAACCAGAACAGCCTGATCTTTGGTACAGTACAGACTGCCGGGGCTATCGGCGCGGTGGTGGGCGGGGTGGTGATGAGCGCCTGGGGCGGGTTCAAGAAGCGCGTCACCGGCGTGCTGGGTGGCTGGTTCGCCAGCGGCGCTTTCTTTACGCTGTTGGGGATGAAGTTCGGGCTGCCGGCGTGGATCGGGGGCGCTGCGCTGGGGGCTTCGGTAGGCCCGCTGATCAACGCCTCCAACCAGGCCATCTGGCAATCCAAGGTGCCGTCTGACCTGCAGGGCAGGGTGTTCTCGGCGCGGCGGCTCATCGCCTGGTTTACCAATCCCATCTCGCCGATCATCGGCGGAGTTCTGGCCGATTACCTGCTGGAGCCGGCCTTCCGCGCGGATACGCTGATGGCGCGTTCGTTCAGCTGGCTGGTCGGCACAGGCCCCGGCGCGGGCATGGGCTTTCTGCTGGTCATTTGCGGGCTGCTCTCTTCGGTGGTGGGGCTCATCGGCTACTTCATCCCGGCGGTGCGCGATGTAGAGACCGTTCTGCCGGACCAGGTGGAAGCACCTTCCAATCAGCAATAGTCGTAGGGATACGATAAACAGTGCCAGGGTGGATAACAAACCCACCGAAACAACCGCTCCCTCTACTTCACCCGTTCAAACTCGAAAGTAAAGGCCTTAAGCGCATCTTCCTCAAAATTAAGCATGAGCGCGTCGGCGGCGCAGGTATAGGCTGCCTGGTCTGCGATCGTGAACGCCATCACCGGGGTATTGGCAAATACCAGGGGCAGCGCGGTACCCTGCGCGTCAAGCGCCTTCCAGTCGGTGAGCTTGTTATCGGCGCTGGTCTGGGTAAAAAGCAATTTGTCTCCCTCAATTGCCGTCGTGCCCTCGATGAGGATGTTGGCATTCGCCTGGATAAAACCGTCGAGGAAGCTGGTGCGCAGGATGAGTCCGTCGGAGTGGTAGGCAAAGCCGCCTTCTTCAAAGCGCAGCCGCAGCGTGCCCTCGATGATGGTGAGGCTGGGCTGCGAGGTGAGGTAGGCCAGCAGCTGCTGGGCTTGTTCGGTGTTGAGAACCCAGTCTCCGTTCAGGCAGTCGGCGGGGTCAGGGGTAGGGGTGGGCGCTATGGTCGGGGCAGCGCTCGGCTCGGGAAGGGGCGTTGGCGGGGCATCGTTCGCGGCGGGCTGCGGCGCGCAGGCAGTAAGAGTGAGCAGGGAGCAAAGGAGCAGGGTGAGGAGAGACTTCATGGGGTCCGCCTTGGTTTCGGGTTTAGAGTTAGTGATAAAAGTGTACAGCGATTAATGGCGGAAAACAAGACACCCCCGGGTAGGTGTTAAGCCAACCCGGAGGGATGAGGCAGCGCTGGCGCTGGTGTTACAGCCCCAGTGATTTGAGCGCGGCGAAGACCAGGAAGGCCGGCCACACCAGCGCTTTGAGGAAGCCCAGCACACCCAGCCAGAAGGTTGGGGCGATGCCGATGAAATACACCGCCGCGCCGATAAAGCCCAGCCCGTACACGGCCTCCGCACCGCCGCCGCGGTGGATGACCTTCTTCTCACAACATGAATCAGTGCTCATATCTTCTCCTTTGTGGGACTTGATCTAAGATACATACGCAGTTTGCGCGCCGGGGTTGTAATGTGGGTTAAAAATCAACCATCCGCCCTTGGAACAAAAACAGCTCCAAGGCATGCAGATAACACTGATAACACCGATGTTACATGCACGCCGAGCTCAATTTTGGTAGGGGCACGATACATCGTGCCCGATCTATGACTGCATCCGTTCTTGTAGGGGCACAGCGTTGCGGTCTTTGCATACCCTAATGAAACGAGAGGTACATCTTGCCCAAAACCTTACAAGATCATCATTGTTTCTATTTGATTCGTTAATTAACGCAACCATGAATCATCTTCCCCTTAACCCCAAAAAACCGGACGTGGCCGGGGTAACAGGAAAGCACAAATCTCAATACGTGATCTTGATATGCAGGCTGGTGTGCGGCGGGTTTTCGACCGCGGCCAGGCTGCTGATGACCGCCGTCAGCGGGCGGTTCGCGTCGATGTGATGCACGAGCTTATCGCCAATGCGCCCGGGCA
>CAYMGO010000071.1:0-10800 GCA_964390015.1 uncultured Anaerolinea sp.
GAAATCGGGTTTTAGCTCCACATCATTATTCATAATAAGAAAATGGGAAATTGACATATCAGGCATCAACTCACGCAAACCGATATTTACCCCACCGGAAAAACCTTTATTTTCAGGCGAATGAACTACTTGGATGCGCCTGTCATCCACTGGATTACTGTTGAAGCTCTCCATGTCATCTGCTGAGTTGTTGACCACGATGAATCGCAGATCGGTATGTTCGCTTTTCATCACCTGTTTTATCAGCTCCATGGTGATGTCGTAACCGCGCCAGTTTACTGTTACGATGCCGATCATCTGTTTCCTGAATTCTATTCGTGGATGAAGTATTCGTTACTTCTATTTCAAGGGATTATATCACTCGGATTTATCCATTGATCCGATCCAAGTTGATTGGTGAAGTGCGCTCGTGTGCAAAGAAAAAAATATGGGGCGGCTGTTTAATCTTGATTAGATTTCCTTACTAAAATGTCTAATCCTCCGCTGCAAGGGTGTGACGAACCAAATCGTAATTTACATGGAAGGCTGGAAACAGTACTGGTATACTAGGTGAAACTCATCCATGTGAAGTTTTGATGGTGCACAAGAAAAGGCTTTTCCATCAAAATACTTCACACAGAACGTGGGAAAAAATCAACTAACTAGAGGAAACACCGCATTGATGAAAAACTATTCTGAATCCCGGATTGCCATCCATGCTATGGCCATCTTGACTTCGATTGTATTGTCTTTTGTGTCACTTGTGCCTTTAAATGTATATGGTTCTTACGCCCCGAAAAAGATGAATGATAAACCGGAATTCATAGCCGAGAATGCAGCAGCGAGACTAAAACAACAGGAAGGGAAACGCATCGAAATTTACACCATTGAATCACCTCAGCTGCGCGTTAAAGAGAGGGATATTTACGTGTACCTTCCACCTGATTACTTTACAAGTGAAAAGTCGTACCCCGTAATTTACCTGAATGACGGTGGAATGGTATTCTCAACCAACGGGGGTCATGATACCCGATTTAATATCCTCCTGGATCAGCTTTTTGAAGATGGTGAAAATGAGGGGATCATCGCGGTAGGCATAGATTCGACCCAGAACCGATGGGATGAGTACAGCCCATGGATCAATCCAAATATGGATATCTGGGGCAATAGTGCCAACCAGATTGAGGGTGGTGAGGGGGACGCCTATCTGGAGTTTATCATTGACACGCTAAAGACGGATATCGATCGACGTTATCGTACTCTCGGAGGTCGTGAAAATACCGCGATAGGCGGCTTTAGCATGGGTGGTCTCATCTCGATCTATGCTGGATTGAAGCATCCGAATGTTTTTTCCAAGGTTCTAGCCATGTCTCCAGCGGTTTGGTTTGCTGAAGAAGATCGAGCGTGGAATTCAAGCAACCAACTTGTCAAATTGATCAATCAGCAAAAAGTACCCGAAAATGTGAAGTTCTATTTGGATATCGGCACCTCTGAATGGGCTGGACAAGTATTACCTCTCAATGACCAGAACGGTAACTCATATTATTACTCGTACATTTGGGTGGATGGCACAGATATGGTCTACAATGCATTGCAGGCCAGTAACGCGCCCGACAAGAACATATTACTTGTTGTTGAAGAAGGTGGCGTTCACGAGGCGATTGATTGGCACGAGAGGTTTTACGACGCCATGATATGGCTTTTCGATGGTCCAGTGATACCAGCCGCGCCGGAAATTGTGGCCATCGTTCCACCAGAGATGGCTGTTATTGTCGATACCCCGACGCCGATGGTCTCCCAGGATGAGGTCCCTCCCGAGACAGAAATCCACGTTGTGGGTGTAAGACGCGATTCTGAGTTTTTCGTCTTTCTTGCCATTGGTATCGCGCTGGTTATCCTGAGCCTGGTTCTATTCAGATGGTTGATCAAGAAAACCCAGAATCCTTAATAAATTTACCTGGCATCCAGAAAAATCCGATCGAATAACGGACCAAAGACAGGATTAAGAAGAAATCCTGGTTGTTGAGGCTGAAAACCAAAAAATCATGGCACTGAACTGGCACGTGATACGCAGTAAACCCAACCGTGAGGACTTTCTGGCGCGCGAGCTTGAATCCCGTGATGTGGAGTATTACTACCCGCTGCTGCGTGCCAACCCGGTAAACCCGCGCGCACGGCGCTTTAAGCCTTACTTTCCCGGTTATCTCTTCATCCATGTTGACCTCGAGAAGGTGAACACCTCGACCCTTGAACGCATTCCCGGGGTGGCTAACCTGGTTTCCTTCGGTGGCGAGTTTTCTTTCGTGCCGGAGAATATTGTCCACGCTATTCGACGGAGAGTGGACGAGGTGAACGCACAGGGTGGAGAGCACGCGGCAGCGTTGCACCCGGGAGACCAGGTTGAGATCGAGCACGGACCCTTCGCGGGCTATACGGCCATATTGGATGCCACACTGCCGGGTTATGAGCGGGTGCGCGTGCTGCTGCAAATGCTCGCGCGCCGCGAGCTGCCGGTGGAGATGCCCGCTGAATACGTCAGGATCAGCAAAACCCCACCCCGCCGGAGGTAAGGGACAGGCCGCAAGTGAAGGTCCAACCAGTATTTCTGTTACACTTAAGCAAAGGGGGTGGAATTTGAGCAGAATCGAGATGAATCGGTTTTTTTCTCTCAATATTACATCGAGCATAATGGATTTAAGTTATACTAATATTCAGTCTATTTCACTGCATTTTTTTATTTATCACTGCAGCCAATCATTGAATGATAGAACGCAGAGCTATCCTTGAGCCGAACCGTTGAGTTTTTTGACAAACAGGCAGCCAGGGGATTTTCCCCCGATGCTGTACCGCCAAAGCGGAATGTGACGCTGCGCTTTTTTAAACGTCTTGTCGACATCTTTGCCTCCATTTTTGGGCTGATCATTTTCTCGTCTCTTTTTCTGTATATTGCCATGCGCATCAAACATGAATCTCCCGGACCGGTGTATTACCGCGGGGATCGGGTCGGCCGCAACGGGAAACCATTCAAGATCCTCAAGTTCCGCACCATGTACGAGACCTCTGAAAATCACAATGGACTGCCACTCACGGTAAAGCATGACGAACGTGTAACACCTTTCGGCGCCTGGCTGCGGGAAACCAAACTGAACGAACTCCCAAATTTCTGGAATGTCCTTGTCGGCGAGATGAGCCTGGTGGGTCCGCGCCCGGAGGATCCGGCGTTCGTGGAAAAGTGGCCGGAGGAAGTGAAAGCCGAGGTGCTTTCAGTGCGCCCGGGTATGACCAGCCCGGCATCGGTCATTTTCCGCGATGAGGAAGATATGCTCGGCGGCAGCAGCGTGCTGGATGATTACCTGAAATCGATCCTGCCGGAGAAGCTGCGCCTGGACCAGCTTTACGTTCGTTACTATAATTTCTTCGGTGACCTGGATGTCATCTTCATGACGATGGTGATGCTCATCCCAAGCCTACGCCAGAAAAAGGTGAGTGAGGGAGTGTTGTTTGAGGGTCCTCTGGTGGCGTTCGGACGGTCGTACATCTCCTGGTTCTTGGTGGATACGGTAATCGCCTTTCTGGCCATCTCCATCGCCACGCTGTTGTGGCGCATCCAGATTCCGCTGGATGTGGGGTTCTGGCGCATGGTGCTGCTGGCGGCGGGACTGGCGTTTATCCTCGGTTTGACCAATACCTTGTTCGGACTTAAGAACATCAGCTGGCGCTACGCCAGCCCGACGCATGTATTCGACATTGCACTTTCGACTTCGCTGGCGTTGGTGGTTTTCGGGCTGCTCAGTTCTCCGTTGCTTTCGATAAAATTGCCGATCAACTTACTGATCAACATTGGGCTGCTCGCGTTCGGCGGGTTCGTGGCAACGCGTTACCGCGAACGGCTGCTCACCGGTCTGGCATCGCGCTGGATCCGCTGGCGCGGGCAATCCAGCCTGATCGGTGAACGTGTGCTCATCGTGGGGGCGGGTGATGCCGGGCAGCTGGCCATCTGGCTGATGGAAAAGAGCAACCTTTACTCAGCATTTTCCATTGTCGGACTGGTGGATGATGATTACCGCAAGCTGAAGAAAAATATCACCGGTTACCCGGTGCTGGGTACCACCCGGGATATTCCCGAGATCGTGGCGAAGAAGAGCATCGGGCTGATCCTGTTCGCTATCACCAGGTTGAGCAAGAAGGAAAGCGACCGTATATTGGACACCTGTAAGGATTTGCCTGTAAGGGTTGTGCTGATCCCTGACCTGTTGAAAGTGGTGAATGATTACCTGAGCAAACAAACGCGGGAGGTCACTGAAAGCAATGGTTGACACCTGGAATGGAAGGAAGGTACTGGTCACCGGGGCAGGCGGCTTCATCGGCAGCCACCTGGTGACGGTACTGGTGGAGGCTGGCGCGCAGGTACGCGCCTTTGTTCGTTACAACTCACGCGGAGACCCCGGCATGCTGCGCGCACTGTCGCCAGAATTCAAAGATCAAATCGAGCTCATCGCCGGCGACCTGCGCGATGAAGACGCGCTGCGGGCTGCGGTGAAAGGCTGCGAGCGCGTGTTCCACCTCGGCGCTTTGATCTCCATTCCCTACTCATACAAACACCCCGCGGAGGTGGCTTCGACCAACATGATGGGCACGCTCAACATGCTGCTCGCCTGCCGTGACCTTGGGGTGGAGCGCCTGGTGCACACCTCCACCAGCGAGGTGTACGGCACAGCGCAGGTTGTGCCTATCAGCGAGAGCCACCCGCTGCAGGGGCAATCGCCCTATTCGGCGAGCAAGATCGGTGCGGATAAACTGGCGGAGAGCTTTCACTGCGCTTATGATCTGCCGGTGATCACCGTGCGCCCGTTCAACACCTACGGCCCGGGGCAATCCGGCCGGGCGGTCATTCCCACTATCATCACCCAGGCGCTTACGTGCGACACGATCCAGCTGGGTAACCTTGAAACCACGCGAGACTTCACTTTTGTAGACGATACGGTCGCCGGTTTTATGCGCGCGGCTGAAAGCGAAACCGGGCTGGGCGAGGTGTTCAACCTGGGCACCGGTGAAGAGATCGCCATTGGCGACCTGGCGCGCATGATCCTCTCCATGCTCGGCAAAGAAGCCGTGATCGAAACCAAAACACTGCGTCTGCGCCCGCGCAAATCCGAGGTGATGCGCCTGATCTCTGATAACTCTCGTGCACGTGAGGTGCTGGGCTGGGTTCCGCACGTCTCGCTTGAGGACGGCCTGGCGCGCACCATCGAATGGATTAGCGCGCATCTCGATCACTACAGGATAGGTAAGTATGAGTTCTAAAGATAACAGCGTACGCGCCGTGGTGCTGGCCGGGGGCAAGGGCACCCGCCTGGCGCCTTATACCCGCATCATCCCCAAACCGCTCATGCCCATTGGTGACATGCCCATCCTTGAGATCATGCTGCGGCAGATGAAGCGCGCCGGCATCCGCCGGGTAACGCTCACCACCGGCTACCTGGATAACCTGCTGCGTCTCTTCTTCCTTGACGGCAAGCGCCTGGGGTTGAAGGTCGATTACGTGCGGGAAGAGAAACCCCTGGGTACCTCAGGACCGCTGTCCAACGTAAAGGGTTTGACCGATACTTTCCTGGTGACCAACGGCGATGTGCTCACCGATCTTGATTTTGCGGAGTTAATTGCCTATCACCGCGCGCAGGGCGCCATTGCCACCATTGCCACACACAAGCGAAAGGTCACTATCAACCTCGGAGTTGTGGAGGTGGATAAAGAAAACGCGGTCACTGATTACCTGGAAAAGCCGGACTTCAATTACCTGGTGAGCATGGGTCTTTATGTTTTTGAAGCGCGTGTGCTCAAGTACATCCCCAAAGATGAGTACCTGGACTTCCCCGACCTGGTAAGAAAGTTGATCGAAGCGGGTGAAAAAGTCAGCAGTTACCCTTTCAAGGGGTATTGGGAGGATCTGGGCCGCCCGGACGATTACGAGCGCGCCAGCGCGGATTTCGAAAAGAACCGCAGCCAATTCTTACCGGATTAAAAACATGAACTGGATCGTACCCTTATCGGATGTGAAATTTGGCGCGGAAGAGCAGGAGGCGGTGCGCGCTGTACTCGAGAGCGGCTGGTTGACGATGGGGGAGGTGACCGCCAAATTCGAGGATGAGTTCAAGACCTACACCGGGGCGAAGCACGCTTTCGCCGTCTCGAACGCCACTGTAGCGCTGCACATGGCCTGCCTGGCGCTGGGCATCGGCCCGGGAGACGAGGTCATCCTTCCTTCATTAACATTCGTAGCAACCGCAAACGCGGTGCGCTACACCGGCGCAGAACCGGTCTTCGCAGATATCAGCAGTGTTAACGATCTGACCATTTCGTTGGAGTCGATCAAACAGGCCGTCAGCCCGAGCACCAAAGCGTTAATGGTGATGCACTACGCCGGTTATCCCTGCGACATGCCCGCCATCCTGGCGTGGGCCGCGGAGCAGGGGCTGCCGGTGATCGAAGACGCCGCGCACGCGGTGGGGTCTTTCCTTAATGAGAAACACCTGGGCACATGGGGTGATGTAGGATGCTTTAGCTTCTTCTCCAACAAGAACCTCTCCACCGGCGAAGGCGGCATGGTGGTAACCGATGACGACGCGCTGGCGGCGCAGTTCAAGCTGCTGCGTTCGCACGGCATGACCTCGCTCACGTGGGATAGGCACCAGGGGCACGCCTGGAGCTACGACGTTGTGACCACGGGTTACAACTATCGCATTGATGAGCTGCGTTCGGCGCTGGGGCGGGTGCAGCTGGATAAACTGGACGCCAACAACGCGCGGCGCAGCGCGCTGACTGCGCGTTACCGTGAGCTGCTCACCGAACTCTGCCCGGCGCTGACGCTGCCCTTCGAGGGGCACCCGGGCATCTCCGCGCACCACATCATGCCGGTGCTGCTGCCGCGCGGCACAGAGCGCATCCCCTTCATGGAGAGCCTGAAAGAACAGGGCATCCAGACCAGTATCCACTACCCGCCGGTGCATACCTTCAGCGCGTACAGTGCGGGGGCCAAAGGTGCCGACCGTCTGCCGCTGACCGACGAGGTGGCAGCGCGTGAGGTGACACTGCCGCTGTACCCCACGATGACGGATGACCAGGCGCAGCTGGTATCGCTGGCTGTGGCCAGGGCGTTGGGGGATTGAACGCGCTGGGCGGCGCAGGCATGGAATTTCCGAAGGCAACAGAAAGATTATTGAGCCTGCTGGCTGCACCGACTGACGAGGCGGTGCTGGCGGTGACACTGCACCAACTCACAGAGGAGGACTGGGACGCCGTGCTGGAGGAAGCCAGGCAGCGCGGTGTGGCGCTGCTGCTCTACGATCGTTTGCGCGTAGCCGAAATCAAGGAACTGGTACCCGTACACCTGCTGGAGCGGCTGCGAGAGACCTACCTGGCGGCCACTGCCCGCAACATGGTGATGCTGCACCACGCCAAGGGGATCCTCGGTGCGCTCAAAGCGCAGGGCATTGAAACCATCGTGCTCAAAGGGTTGTACCTCATTGAACACGTGTACCCTGCGATTGGACTGCGCACCTTTGGCGACCTTGATCTGATGATACGCCGCGGGCGCCTGGCGGACGCGCTGGAATTGATGCAGGGGTTGGGGTACACGCTCTCTACCTGGTATGACGCTGAGGAAGTGAACACCGATATCAAGCATCTGCCGCCGCTGGAGAAGGCCGACGCTCCCGCCATCGAGTTGCATTGGACCATATTGGAGGAGGATGAGCCTTTCACGATTGACGCGGAAGGGTTATGGCGGCGTGCCGAGCCCGTTACTGCAGCCGGGGTAGGAGCGCTGGCGCTCGACCTCGAGGACCTGGTTCTGCACCTTTCGATGCACTTTACCTACCAGCACCGCCTGCGCGCCGGGCTGCGTAATGTATATGATATTGCCGCGGTGCTGCAGCAGCACGAGGGACGGGTGGACTGGCAGAAACTGGTGCGCACCGCGCGTGAGTGGGGCGCTGAGCGCGTGACCTGGCTGACACTATGCATGCTGGCAGAGCTCACCGAGGTCAAAGCGCCCTCAGAAGTGATGGAGAAACTCGTGCCTAAAGCCCCCCCAGATGAAATGGTGGCGCGCGCCCTCGAACAGGTGCTGCCTGCCGGGCAGACTGGGGTGGCGCTCACGCCAGACCTGGCGGAACTACCCGATGCCGGCCTTTTTGCGAGGCTCAAACTGGTCTGGCGGCGCGTTTTCATCCCGCGCAGGGTGCTGGCACGCGAGTATAACCTGGACCCGGGTTCGCTCAAAATTTATGGTTATTACGTTGTACGCCTGTGCGACCTGTGGCGCAGGTACGCGCGCTCAGGCTGGCGGCTGGTGACCGGTGACGAGAGTGCCCTGGCTGGCGCGAACGCCGAGCAGGAGAACCTGCGCCTGCGGGAATGGATGGGGGGAACCGGTTCTGCTTGACCTGACCTGGTTGGATTTTTATGATACATTAAGGCTACAGTGAATAAGAAATCGGTGCTGAAACAGGTGGGAATTGTGCTGGCGGTGGCTGTAGTGGTGCTGACGCTCATCCTGTTATTAACTTTCTTCATTAATGGTCCGACCCGCATGCTGACGAGCGAAGAACTGGCGCTGGAACAGACGCGCATCTCGCTGAATATCTTCATTAAGCAGACCGAAGTGGCCAGTACCAGCACTGCCGGGTTGTACCTGACCCTGGGGGTGCCCTTCCCCACGGAAACCCCCTTTATCGTGCCCACCAGCGGTTCGTTGGGGAAGCCAACCCGAACCGCAACTCCGATAAGTACATCAGATAGGAGCGGGACACCCAGAGTATCCAACAGCACAGTGAAAACTCCAATAATTGTAAATACCCGTCCCTACCAAAACGCCACCTCTCCAGGCGGGCAATTTGGTATGACTGATACTGCGACAAGCCCATCAAATACTGAAACAAAACCAAGTTCATTCTGGCAGGGCGAATGGATATCCTACCACTTTCAAAACAAATTCAAAGCTGGAATTCTAACAACAACTGTGACTGGGAATACTGTAACCGGGAATGTGAATTTTATCGACGGTTCGGAGTTATCATTAACAGGTGCGATTTCACTTGATGAAAATAGTGTAACCGGGAATTACACCGGTACCGATCGCACCGGTTCATTCTACTGGCAGAAAATTGATAAAGCCCAGTTTGGGGGCAATACCGATAACACTGAGGCTTTTTGTGCCACCCAAAAAGTGGGTATGCTTAGCAGGCGTTGTTTGATCAATAACCCATAACCATTCGTTTCCCCTTAGTATTTTTGTATATCCCAGGCCACCCGTTAGAAATCGCGGCGGTTATTTATTACTTAACGCATTGGCCTTCCCCAAAAGAATACGGTGAATTTATTAAGTTAGCAGGTAGAACTTCTGTCATGACGTCAGGGTCTGATGTATGGATAGGGGTTACCTGTGCGATTTTTACACCCTAACCTTGACCTTCATTCTCCGTTTTGCAGATACTTGACATACATTTCAATACTGTAATTAATAGATAAGAAAGGTGGTACGGCATACATGTTGTGTAGAATTTATTCAGATATTCTTATCTGAGGAAAACATCTGCTTGATAATTGCGTCTAGTATTCGGGCGGTGTTGCTTCTTCTTAATATTATTGCGTTCCACGATAGGAGATAGCATGCAAAAGTACAGGTTTCTCTTAGTTCCAGTCATCATTCTTGTTCTTATACTGAGTTTGACAAGCAATATGAATATTGCTATGGCGGACAATCCCCCACCTCCGCTACCTTCAAGTTTTTATGGTGAAATTCAGTTAATATCTAGCCCTCCTAGTCCTGGTATTGATTATGTAGAAGTGCACATAGAGGGAATAACGGGTTATGTTGTTCGAGATTTGGTCGAGACTTACCAGACTGACAAACTGGTTTATGCCCTTAGCATCCCTGGGGATAACCTGGGAACAGCAGGAAAAGATGGCGGTATTGAGAATGATGTGGTCACTTTTAAGATAGGTGACCGTATTGTTGCAAAAAGCATCTGGCACTCTGGAACAAATGTTATCCTGAATTTGCATCCCCCTCAACCTAATTCGAACGGACCATATGTTGGGGTTACAGGTGAACCTGTAAATCTCAATGCAACGATTTCTGACGCTTTTTCCATGGATGAATACACCTTTGCCTGGGATCTTGATGATGATGGTTCCTATGATGATGCAATAGTTCAAAACCCCACATATAGTTTTTCCCAAGGGCCAAGAACTGTTAAAATAAAGGTGACCGACAGCCAGGGTGGAGAAGGGGTGGCCTCAGGCACAGTTTTTGTAATCACTCCAATTAACCTTACCGGTTTAGTGTACGATGGAACCCAGAAAGAGGTTTTAGCCGATGGAGCCCCGTTCGGATACAGCGTGACTTACAACGGTTCAGCCACAAAACCAAGGAATGCAGGAAACTATACGGTAGTAATTTCGATTTGCGCAGATAGCGGTTGTTCAACTTATGCGGGAACCATTACGAAAACTATGGTGATTAATCCCCGCCCGATCACTGTCACAGCAGCGACAAGCACCAAGGTGTATGACGGGACGACAAGTTCAAGTGAAGTACCAACGGTCACGAGCGGCAATGTGGTGGGCGGAGACAGCGGGGCATGGACGCAAACATTTGATAACAAGAATGCCGGTACCGGCAAAGTTCTGACCCCGGCGGGATCTGTATCTGATGGTAATGGTGGCAATAACTATACTGTCACCTTTGCACCCGCAACCGGTTCAATTACCAAACGGTTGATCACTGTCACAGCGGCGACAAGCACCAAGGTGTATGAC
>CAYMGO010000072.1:0-10609 GCA_964390015.1 uncultured Anaerolinea sp.
CCGTGATGCCGTAGAGCGCTTCAAATTCCTGCTTCATTCCCTGGCACCATTCCTCTTGCGGCGTGCAGAGTACGTTGAGCTCGGTGTCGGTGATCTCAACCGGAGCTGCGGTTTCAACCGGCGCTTCGGTCTCCACAACCGGAGCCTCCGTGGCTGCAGGAGCTTCTGGCTCCACAACCGCCGGGGCTTCAGTTGGCGCGGCAGTCTGGCAGGCGGCCAAAACAGAAACCGCCAGGAACAGCACCGCAATCAATAGACCTGCTTTTTTTGATAACATTCTCTCCTCCTGGGAAAAAATTTGGATATCGCACGATATCCATTTTAGATTTCCATGTTGGAAATCCTTATAAGATAATTATGCATTTACGGGAAGGAAAGTCAAGTTAATATAATCTTAAAAAACGATGACGAGCAGTGCCGGGACTTCCGGTTCGCTACGCTGACCATGAATCGAAGTAATGATCAACGGTGTGTTTTGCGTTTCGTTTTCGCTTTGGCACTCTTGCTGAATTCTGTTCCGAAGTGTATACCCAGCCTGGGCAGGATGGCACGGTGAAACAGGAGAATGAGGATCGTTGCCCCGAAGGCAATGGCAAAGATCACCAGCGATTTGCCGATGTCACTCATTAATGCGGGATTGACCAGCATGACGATGGCCAGGGTCAGCATCAACACACCACCAATCAACTTGAGGATGCGTCCGTGCTTTTCTTCCATCTTGGAAGATTTTAAGGTAAAGACGGCCACCAGGAAGATCCCCAGTTCATCCAACTGGTAGATGAGCATGTACAGCAGCAGCAGCAGAACAAATGTGATGGTGGTGATCTTCTGCGCTGCCACCAGGTTCGTCCACAATACCGGGAAACCCGCCGTGCAGGAGAACTCAACAAGTGAAACACCGGCCGCCAGCACAATCGTACCGCCGATCAAGCCCCACCACGAATCCCCGGCATCCATCAATTTACGCATGCGCTGAAAGATACCCGGTTTCTTGTCTTCGGAGATCGTGAGTGAAACTCCTTCTTTGTAGAAGAAGTAATCCTTTACATTGATCAGGCCAAAGAAAAGCGCGACCAACGCCACCACCACCTGTACCCAACCAACGAAACTGATGACCTTGAGCACAGTGAACAGACCGGCGATAAAAAGCGCATAAATCGCTGCAGTGACTGTGACAAAGATCAAACCAATGACCAGCACTTTCTTACGAGAGCCGGTATGCAGGGTGATAGCCAGCAGCATGCTCAATACCCACAGCGAGCAGGGGTTAAAGCCATCCACAAAGGCGATGAGCGCTGTGCTCAGGAAGAGACCCATTTTTGATAAATCCACTTCACCAAACAACGGCAGCCTGGTGGTGTCACCATCCTCACCATCCGGTTTGACCGGGGTCTCAGTGGGTTCCAGGGTTGGAAGGATAGAAGTCGGTTCAAGCGGCGGTGTCGTGGTATTACCTTCGAAGGGAACATAACCTTTTCCCTCGATTACTGCCGCTCCTTTATCTTCGCAGCCTTCAACCAGGCAATCGTTGACAGCGGTGGTGATATCCAGGGCAGATTCATCAGAATATCCTTCCCACATCTTGTCTCCGATCAGAATCGTCGGAACATAACGTGGTTCAAAACCGAAAACCTCTCCAAATTGTGCAAAGAGCTCCTGGTTGGATTGAGAAGAGTAGATCTCAAACTCATACAACTTCACCGCTGGATTGTTTAACGCGAGGTCTTCAAGAACCGGTTTAGCCTTGGCACAATGCGGGCAGCCTTCTCCCCAGAAGATGTAGATTGTGACATCTTTTTGATCCTGTTGTAATGCCTGGTCTGTGGAATTTACCGGATTAACAGCCTCAGCCAGAGCAGTGGTTGGCGTGAAAAAGAGAAAGAGCACCCCGAGTACAAGGAAGATGAGCAGTAATTTGCGGGTCATGAGGCTAAGGATTTTCTCCGATCAAGTATCGACAACAAACACCAATTTTACCTGAAAATCAAGGGAGTAAAGAGAGAGTATTTTTACTCTTATCACCAATCACTTTGATATCGGTCCATTACAGATGAAAAAACCTACTCGCGGGCAAGTGCCAGTGCGCCGACCAGCCCAACACGGTCACCGAGTTTGGCGGTGGTCAGCTGGAAATCCTCCAGGTACTGCGGAGATACCACGGTTTGTGCCAGCGAGCGCCGCACCGGGTCCATGATCAGCTCCCCGGACTTGATCACACCCCCGCCGAGGATAACGATTGTGGGATTGAAGATGTGCAGCAGGTCAGCGATCGCCCTGCCAAGGAACTCACCGGCAATATTGAAAGCCTCCAACGCCAGCTCGTCACCCTGGCGCGCCGCTTCGGCAACCAGGCTCGCAGTAGGCAATTCATTGCCTTGTGCGAGGATCGTCGTCCTTCCGGCTTTGATCTGCCGGATGACATAATTGGCAATGCCGGTGCCGGATGACATCGATTCCAGGTGACCCGGGTGGCCGCAACCGCAAAGCGGCCCGCCGGGGAGCACGGTGATGTGTCCCACCTCAGCTCCAAGCCCATTATGCCCCAGCAGCAGGCGATCATCAACAATGATGCCCCCGCCCACACCGGTGCTGATGGTGAGGTAGATGAGATTGTGATGCCCGATTGCGGCGCCGTACTTCCACTCACCTAGAGCGGCGAGGTTGGCATCGTTGCCAAGCCGGACCGGGACATTGAAACGTTTTTCAGTTAATTCGACGATACGCAACCCGTTCCAGTTGGGAATGTTCGGTACCTTGTAAACCACACCTGTTTGCGGGTTCAACGCCCCTGCCACCCCCAGGGCAATGCGCCGTACCGCGCCATCCGCTGGCCAGACTGAAGCGATGAGATCAAAGAGCCGCTCGATGGCCGGGTTCTCTCCGGCAGTTGAAGTTGTTTGTATGACCTTCGCCTCGATCCCCTCGCCGGGGTAAAGAGCTGCCCGCAGCTGGGTGCCGCCAATATCCACCGCAATATCATCCATATCACCCTCACCAACTTCTTCTTTGTGTTGATTTTACCATTATACGATTTTGGGAGATTCTTCAGCGGTTTTCCTCTCTTTAATCTTGTTGATACGAAAAAGCGTGTTATAATCTTTCTTCGCGCCGAGAAGGCCGCATGATCAATATAAAGCAGGTGTAAAATGAGTGATATTTTAAAAGCATATGATGCCCCCGTGAACCCCAATATTCCCGACCTCAGAACCGGGGATATGGTAAGTGTGCACGTGAAGATCAAAGAAGGCAGCCGCGAACGTATCCAGGAGTTTAAAGGTGTTGTCTTGTACAAACACAACAGCGGTAATGATTCCTCCTTTACCGTACGCCGCGTTGCCAGCAACGGTATCGGGGTTGAAAGAACCTTCCTGCTGCGTTCACCGCGTATTGAAAAGGTAGTCGTGGACCGCCATAGCAAGGTGCGCCGCTCCCGCCTTTACTTCCTGCGCGACCGCTCCGGCAAGAGCGCACGCCTCAAACAGAAATTCAATTAAGCCCGAAAAAAGCGCTTACTTCAGGGTGCAACCAACGCCGTGGTTGCGCCCTTTTCTATATAATTGAGAGAAAGGAGAGCGCATGCACACACCCCTGATCGGGCTGACCGTCAGCCAAATATCCCGAAGCCACAATCGTAAAGCCAACCTGCTGCTCACCGAGTACACCAAAGCCGTGCGCGCCGCGGGCGGCAACCCCGTGCTTATCCCCAATGAATACCCGCTGGAGCGGCTGGATGCCCTGCGCGACGTTTTCCACGGCATCCTGTTAACCGGTGGTGGTGACATTGACCCCACGCTGTACCAGCCTGAGATTGACCGGCATGCAAAAAATATCGTGAAAGATCGGGACGCGCTGGAAAAAGCGCTCGTGGAACTGGCCGTCAGAACCGATTGGCCGCTGCTGGGTATTTGCCGCGGTGAGCAGATGCTTAACGCTGCCCTTGGTGGCACGCTGTACACCGATCTCCTGTTAATGTACGACTCCACCATCACGCACGACCAACCTGACGATGCACCTCCCGGCAAAATAGTTCACGAGGTGTTTGCAGAACCCGAATCTCTTCTGGGGAAAATTATTCCTGCACGCGAAGTTAAAGTGAACAGCCGTCACCACCAGGCAGTCAAAGAACCCGCTGCAGGATTGCATGTGACAGCACGGGCAAGTGATGGTTTAATAGAAGGGATCGAACACCCGGGTTTGCGCTTCTGCCTGGGCGTGCAGTGGCACCCCGAATCACTGCAGACAATGGAAGAACATCGCGCCATCTTTAAGGCTTTTATCACCGCTGCTTCTTTGTAATAACAGGAGTCCGCTACGTTGAAAAATAACAAACATCTGGTCGGGGTTTTTGATTCAGGCGTTGGCGGTTTGAGTGTGCTGCGAGAAATCAGGTTATCGCTGCCCGCCCAGCCTGTCATCTATTTTGCTGACCAGGCTAATGTGCCCTATGGCAGCCGTCAGTTGGAGGAAGTGCGCGACTTTACTCGCGGCATCACCCGCTACCTGCTCGAGCAGGGTGCGGAACTCATCGTCGTTGCCTGCAATACTGCTTCTGTCGCCGCGCTGCACATGCTGAGGCAAGAGTTCGCACCAATACCATTTGTTGGCATGGAACCCGCGGTCAAACCAGCGGTTGAACAATCACAAAACGGCAGAGTCGGCGTGATGGCCACCGAAGCCACCTTCCATACCACCATGTACGCCTCTGTAGTCGAACGTTTCGCCAAGGGAGTAACCCTTTACGAAGACCCCTGCTCAGGGTTGGTGGCGCAGATTGAAAAAGGAGATCTTACCGGCTTTGACACGCGCCGGATACTGGAACGTGTGCTGCTGCCCATGATGGAAAAGGGAGTGGACACCATCGTGATGGGTTGCACGCATTACCCGTTCGTCATCCCCCTCATCAAGGAGATCGTGGGAGACGGGGTACGCGTGATCGACCCCGCGCCAGCCATCGCCCGCCAGGTACGGCGCATGCTCGAAGCACACAACCTGTTAACAGAAGGGACAAGGGCGATCGCTCCGCGCTTCATCACCTCCGGGGATCCCGCTCATTTCAAGGAGATGCTGCAACTCCTGCTTTCAAAAACACACCGCATCAAGGGGGTCACCTGGCAGAATGGACAGGTGGTGGATCGGAAATGATACATCACCACGCGGACAGGAGTGTTAAATGAATGTGATCAGGGTCGCGCTGGTAGGGTTCGGTAACGTGGGGCAGGCACTGGTGAAACTGCTTGAAAGGAAACAGGAACAGGTGCGCTCAGAATTCGGTTTCAGTACCCTGGTGACCGGAATTGCCACCGCCAAGCACGGAATGGCGATCAACGCCGACGGAGTTGATGTTGAGCAGGCACTGTTCCTTTCGCAAAACGGGCAGGATCTCAGCGCCCTCTCTACCGCACCAGTCCCCTCCTCCACAATGCAATTTATCAACGCTGTCCCGGCGGACGTTCTTTTTGAGAACTCGCCGGTGAATCATCACACCGGTCAACCGGCTGCCGACCACCTGCACGCAGCACTGGAGCGGGGCATGCACGCCATCACTGCCAATAAAGGTCCGGTGGTGCACGCTTACGAAGAATTGACCCAACTCGCCGCGCAAAAAGGCCGGCGTTTTCTGTTTGAATCTGCAGTGATGGACGGCGCGCCGATCTTCTCACTCTTCCGCGGGCCGCTGCCCGCGGTGGAATTGCGCGGTTTTCACGGCATCCTTAACTCATGCACCAACCTGCTGTTGGAAATGATGGAAGACGGGAAAACGTTTGATGAGGCTGTGGAATACGGCAGATCGATCGGCATTACCGAGACCGACCCCAGCGCGGATATCGACGGTTGGGATGCCGCCATCAAGGTGGCCGCGCTCACTACAGTACTGATGGGCAGACCGCTGAAACCCGGCGATGTGCAGCGTGAAGGAATCCGGGATGTCACTCCCGCGATGATCAGCGCAGCGCTAGCAGCAGGAGAACGCTGGAAGCTTGTTTGTTCCGCCAACATCGATGATGGTGAGTTAAAGGCCAGTGTCGCCCCACAGCGGGTCAGCCCCCACAGCCCGCTTTACAGCATCAACGGCACAAGCTCCTTTGTCCAGTTCCAGCTCGATACCCTGCCCGGATTGGGCGTCCTTGAAAGCAACCCCGGACCGGAAACCACCGCATACGGGCTGCTGGCTGATCTAATTAACTCGCAGCGTGGCGGCTGAAAAAAGCACAGGTAATAGATGGCGCACAAAGTGACTGTCCATATCGCGCTCGGTTCGAATTTAGGCAACCGCGCTGTCAACCTTTCGCACGCGCGGAAGGACTTAGCTGAATTCATAGAGGATCTTCAGGGTTCAAGCATCTACGAAACCCCACCCTGGGGAGTGCTCGAACAACCTCACTTCCTCAACCAGGTGATGCGCGGAAATACCACCCTCTCACCATTAAAACTGCTGGACCAGCTGAAAGCTATCGAGAAAAAAATGGGCCGTGAAGAAACCATGCGCTTCGGTCCGCGCATCATTGACCTGGATATTTTGTTGTACGGCCAGCGCACCATCAACTACCGCCGTTTGCAGGTACCGCATCCGCGCATGCTTGAACGGGGGTTCGTAATGCTGCCTTTGGCTGAACTCTCACCGGGCTTAATTATCCCCGGGCATGGACTGCCAGTGGAAGTTATCCTTTCCAACCTCGATACATCAGGTATCAACCTCTTTCTAATCAGCTGATTCCAAACAACAAAAGGTAAGTGCTACATGAGTCCTAAACCACTCCCAGAATTCGGTAATAAAACTTACGTGATGGGTATCCTCAACGTCACCCCTGATAGTTTTTCGGGAGACGGGCTGATGTCCCGCGAGTACACTGTGCGGGCGGCGCTGGAGCAGGCGCAGCGTTTCATCGAGGCAGGCGCGGATATTTTAGACATCGGCGGCGAAAGCACGCGACCGGGAGCATCAGCATTGGATGAAAAAGAGGAAATGGCGCGCGTCATCCCGGTCATCGAAGCAATCCGAAATTCGGGAGTTGATATCATTCTCTCCGTTGATACATACAAAGCAGCGGTCGCCGCAGCCGCGCTGGAACGTGGCGCGGATTGGGTCAATGACGTGTGGGCTTTGCGCGCTGATCCGCTGATGGCTAACACTGCTGCCCGGTACAAAGCTCCCATCATCCTCATGCACAACCGCAGTAAACCAGCACACGCCGAATTGCAGCAGCGCCTGGGCGGACGCTACACCGGCATCGAGTACCACAACCTGATCGATGACATCCGGAAAGAATTGATGGAGAGCGTGGCACTGGCGCATGCTGCAGGCATTGATGATCAGCACATCATCCTCGACCCGGGTATCGGCTTTGGCAAAACAGTGGAACAGAACCTGGAACTGGTGAACCGCCTGAATGAAATCAAGTCACTGGGCTACCCGGTACTGCTGGGTGCCTCGCGCAAATCCTTCATCGGCTACACGCTGGACCTGCCGCCCGTGGAACGGGTGGAGGGTACGGCCGCAGTTTGCACCATCGGCATCACCCGCGGCGCTGATATCATCCGTGTGCACGATGTGGAAGTAATGGTGCGCGTGGCGCGTATGACCGACGCGGTTGTGCGCCAGCCTTAATCCCTATCCCTGAAGAAGACTGTCATCTGCGAGCTGCCGCGGTTACCCCACAACATGTAAGGGATGAATTTAAAAACCTGTCCGTTGATCGTGCTGCCGGTTACAACCACGCACCCGCCCAAAAGGTCAGGGTGGTAGCTGCTCTCAAGCGAATTCGCATCGACAACCAGGTCAAAGATACCGCCGGGATTATCAACACTTTCGAGGCAGTAAACGACAGGTCCGCGCGTCAGCGCCACCATGCCGCCGCAACCGGGAATGCGCTGATCCTGCCGGCGCAGGGTGAGCGGGGTTGTAAAGTGGATAACAAAATGGTCATCGCACCGTAATTCCCGGCTAAGATGCAGGTAACGGGCAAGCTCAAAGTGCAGCCCCACCGCCGAATCCAGTTCCGTGTGATGAATACCGGGATCTTCCAAAGGCAGGGGGACTCCGTTCAATTCAACCCGGTATCCACCCGCCCACGCCGGAACGCGGAAGAGCAGTTCCAAAGGTTTATCCTTTTCAACGCTGAAGCGCAAAGAAACGTCACCTTTCCAAGGCAGCGCAGAATCCATCACCAGGTTGATCCTGTCCTCAATTGTGTATGTGCCGGGGATGTACTGATTCACGTAAACGCGACCGCCATCGACCGTAAGAGCGTAATCAGTAAGTGATGCCCAGGTACGTGAAAGGTTAGATGGGCAGCAGGGAACGCTGTACCAGGGCGCTCGCTTTAAATCTCCTCTGCAGGTCAGCGGGTTATTGTAAAAGTAAGAGCGACCATCCAACCCGACGCCCACGGAAGCGGCGTTGTACAGCTGCCACTCCACCAGGTCCTCGAAACGGGGGTCGCTGGTGAGCGCTCCCATCTCCCGGCTCCAGAAGATGCTGCCCAATGCGGCGCAGGTTTCCGCGTAGGCGATCTGCGGGTCAAGCTCGTAATCTTTTCCGAACCCTTCCATCAGGGGAAGAGAGCCAATGCCACCCGTGACATACATGCGCCTTGATACCATTTGCTGCCAGAGTCTCACCAGATGATCGCGCATCTGGAGATCGTGATCATCGCGCGCCAGCATCGCCGCGGCGGTGTTGAGGTAAGCGAAGCGTACCGAGTGACCAACTGCCTCCTGCTGCGCTCGTATAGGCGCGTGCTGCTGGGTGTAGCGGCCGCTCAAAGCGCTGGCAGCAAAGCGTAGCGGGATGGACCAATGCCGCCTGTGCCGATTGGCAGGTGGCAGTTTCTCCAATTTGTTTTCCGGGTGGTCCAGGGTGTAAATCTCGCGCATCCGTCTTACATTTTCCATGCGCGCTTTCGTGCGCAGCGTCTGCTTGAGAAAATGGAACCAGTAACGCGGGATGCGCCCGCGCCTCTCCAGCAGCCTGCGCGCCAGTTCGCGGTAAATCGAATTGCCCGTGTGGCGGCTGAGGCGGATGAGTGCGATCTCGATCTCCTCATGTCCATCAGTGAACAGGGGAGGCGCCTCCATGAAGTTTGTCACCAGCAGATCTGCCGCACGCGTGACGATACCGATCAATTCCGGTTGACCGGTGACAACATGATGAGCAATACCGGCTTCAATGAGGTGCCCCAGGCAATAAAACTCATGCTCGATCTGCAGGTTCTGCCAGCGTGACCCCGGAAAGTGGATCTGGTTGTATGTGTAAAGATAACCATCCTCGTCCTGCGCTTTTGCGAGGATACTGATGAAATCAGAAACCAAATTGCGCAGATGCGGGTCGGGGTACTTTTTCAATAAAAGCGCGGCGGCTTCCAGCCATTTGTAGGCGTCGGAATCCGCGAAGAAAAAACCGACCCTGAAGCCTTCTTTAATACCCGCGGTAATGCGGAAGTTATCAATACAACCAGTGGCCTCCAGCTGCTGCCATTGGTGGAAAATTGCGGTTTGAGCATTGAGTTCAAACCTGGATCGCCAGAAGTGATCGAGGGGAGAACCGATTCTGAAATTCATAAGACTTCCTTTTTAGTATTCAGAAAAATAATGGCATGGCTTAATTTCAAATATCATCAATTAACACGAAGCATAGAATTATTGTTTTTCACTAAGTGAAGATTGATTAACTACTTTAACATCAGCCATCCAACCACTTTGTACACATAATTCTGAGAGAAATTCAACCATTATTATCAATACTCCTCTACAACCAGCAAATTAATTATATATAATTCGAAAGTGGTTATAATTTTAATTAGAGAATAGATAATGAAGCAAATTGGGGCACACGCAAAATTATGGAAGTCATTTGCAATTCTCATACTGGTAGCTATCTGGACATTTATTAACTTCCGCCTGAAAATTTTTTTCCCGATAATCCTTTTGACGGTCTTTTGCCTGATATTATGGCTCAGCACCCGTCCAAACACGCTGGTCGTGGCGATCCCGATCTTCTTCGTAATAGTGGTTTTCACCCAGTCCATCCTGGCGTGGAATAATATAAAAATTACAAACCTGAGATTAGCGAATAACTTCCGATCCAGCATTACGAACTTGATGACACCAGGTTCGGGCACTGAAATCCTCCCGGAACCAGTCTTGCAGATTCACGAGTTAATGGACTCTTATAACATTACAAGTTATCGACTTACCGAAAAAATCAGCGAAGATGCCTTGGTCTATCAACGCACGATAGATTCAACGTGGCCGAAAACGGAAAACCCCGACGCTGCTTACATATTCGGTTTCATTGGCGATATTGCTCATTACGGGGGGTGCTCCATCATTGAAAAAAGACAGGATGTAGAACTTGGCATCTGCCGATAGCGTCCTCCTGCTTGCCCTATTCCTATTGGCGGCAATAATGTACTTTATTGGGCTGGGGTGGCTGATTACCGGTTTTGCTTTGCACGGAAGCCTGATCCATAGGAAAATAAATGCTTCACGTTTACAAGAATTCGCCATCATCCTTCTGGTTGGGATGATACTCAATTATGGATTGATCATGATATTTCAGCGTCTCATGACCAGCCTGATCATTGGCATTTCTCTCAGCCTTTTTGGGCTT
>CAYMGO010000073.1:0-9931 GCA_964390015.1 uncultured Anaerolinea sp.
CGGCCATCATGGGAGTAGGGGCAGCGGAACGGGTGAGCAAGGTGCGCTGGGGGGTAGCGGGAGAGATTGCTTCCGCCTGGTTATTCACGATCCCTTCAACCGCGCTGCTCGCGGCTGGTATCTATGCATTCATAAAATTTGGAATTCCTTTCTTCGCGGGTCTCTTTTAGCCTGGAGTTGATGTGACAGCAAAAATAAAACAATATGACGCGATCTTCGCGGGAAATTACACCAAAGACACCATCATCACGCCAGAAGGAACGCGTTACGTGGATGGCGGCGGCATGAATTATGCTGCCCATGCTGCCAGTGCGCTGGGGTTGAACGCGGCAGTTGTCACCCGGCTTGCCCGGGAGGATGAACACGTGGTGAGCGCGATCCGTGCGCATGGCATTGACTGTTACCCGGTTTATTCTCCCTCCTCAACGTTGATGACCCTCGAGTATAAGACCAGCGATGTGGACAAGCGCAATCTGTACGTCAAGGCTACCGCGGGAACGATACTCCCGACCGATCTGGATCAACTTGAAGCGCGCGCTGTGGTGGTGAGCCCCAGCCTGCGCAGCGAGGTAGAGCCGGAATTTTTCGAAGCACTGCGCCAGCGACAGGGCATATTGCTCTCGGCTGATGTGCAGGGCTTTGTTCGTGTACTGCGCGACGAATCGCTGGTATACGAACCCTGGCCTGAAATGGAACGTGTGCTGCGCTGCCTGGACATTCTCAAGACCGACGCGGTTGAAGCCGCCTACCTGACCGGCGAACAGGATATTGAGAAGGCCGCGAGGTTTTTTTCCAGCCTAGGCGCCAGGGAGGTGCTGCTTTCTCATAGCGAAGGTATCCTTGTTCACGCTGCGGGTAAGTTTCACCATTACCGCTTCCACGCCGAATCGATGAACGGGCGCAGCGGCAGGGGAGATACCTGCGTGGGTTCTTACGTGGCAAAACGCCTCACACTCCCTCCGCAGGAAGCGGGCAAATGGTCAGCCGCGGTTACCAGCCTCAAGATCGAACGACTGGGCGTGTTTGACCGGCCTGTCGCCGAGGTGGAAGCTTTTATTTCGCGTCATTATGCTGGTTGACAAACGCGAGCGAATTAAGGAGATCGACCAGGACCTGCTGAACGCCAGGTCCGGATACAATGACCTCTGGAGTCGGGTGGCCAGGGCCTGGCGTGACGATTCCAACGGGTATCACGGTTGGCTGACCTATGCGGCCAATTACCTGTTTTCCTTCCGCGGTTTCAAGTGGGCGCTGGATCCCTTTGCCATGTCCACCCGCATCACCGGCATACCTGCACCGGATTATCAGGCAGACCTGGCCCCGCTTTCTCTTGTAGTATTGACGCACGCGCACAATGATCACCTCGACCTTAACCTCGTGAGAGTGCTGAAAGACGCGGAGGTCGTTTGGGTGATCCCTGAGTGTGTGCAGGAGGCTCTTAATAGAGCTGGAGCGCTGCCTGAAAGGGGAGTGATCACCCCGGAGCCAGGAGTGGCGATCACTTGTGGACCGCTGCGCTTAGTGCCTTTTGAGTCGCTGCACCTTCACGGTGTTCACGGGGTGCCGGAGACCGGGTACCTGGTGGAATGCGCTGATTTACGCTGGCTCTTCCCCGGAGATATCCGCAATTATGATCGCAGCAGGATACCGGATTTTGGCCGGTTGGACGGCACGGTGGCACACCTGTGGTTGGGCAAGGCGCGCGCGCTGGATGAAAAACCACCATTCCTGGACGCGTTTTGTGATTTCTATGCCGGGCTGGATGGTGAACGCTTGTTCATCACACATCTGAACGAGTACGGCAGGGATGAAAAAGACATGTGGCGTAATGATCACTTTGAATTGGTAAAAGTCGGGTTGCTGCAACGAAAACCCGAATTGCGCGTAGAAAAATATCTCATGGGAGACAGGATGGACTTCGGTCCTGTATTCGATCAATAGGAGTGTAGAAATTATGGACGAGACATCTGTGTTGGCAAATAAGGATCTATTCTGCGAGGAACTGCACACGAAGATGATACTCGTTGCGCCGGTGTGCACCAGAATGGAGCCGTACGAGTTCCGTTATTCCCTCAATAACATTACCCCCGAGGAGGGTGGTTGGGCATCGGTTCCTTTGGAATCTACTGAAACGATTGAAAGCTGGATCACCTCGATGGAGTTCTTCGAGAAGATCCAGATCAAGCCCCGGGTCGACGACCGCATTGTGCTTGATGAGACGATCACGCGGCTGACACAAATGCTCTTCACCGGTCTGGTGACCGGTGACTACGCGGTTGATTGGGTGCGCAGCTGGTTCTACTTTGATCCCCGCGGGTTCAACTTTTACGTGCGCTCCATTTATTTAACCGGGGATATAACGACGCACCTGGGAGGCAGCCCATACCGTGCGTTCGAAGCGAAGCAATCGGCGTTTGAACTGGCGCACGAGATCGGTTACCAGGAATTCCGCAAGGCCAACGCGGAGATAGACCAGGCGTTCATCGATTGCATTCTGGCACTGGTGGCGCAAAAGGGCACGCCTATTTTACTGGCCATTGCCGGTCCGACCGCTGCGGGTAAGACGGAAATCGTCGACCGACTGCGCGAGCAATTTGAGGCGCGACAGCAAAAAATCGCCGCAATCGAACTGGATAACTTCCTGCTTGACCGCGATTACCGCGAGGAAAACAACATTGGCTCGTTCGGCGCGCGCGCCCTGCACTTTGACCTGTTGAAATCCTGCATCCGCGATATCCTCGCCGGCAAGCCGATCGATACACCGCGCTACGATTTCATTTTCGCCACTTCCAGCCATGACCTGCAGGGAAAACTGAAACCGGAAGGCATACCGGTGCGCGTAGACCCGGCGGATATCATCTTTATTGAGGGCAACTCTCCCTTCCTGCTGCCGGGCATGGCGGAACTGGTGGGCATCAAAGTGGTGTACATTACCGATGACCCGGTGCGCCTCAAGCGCAAATGGCGCCGCGATATCGACTACCGCAAGAAGTATGATCCCTACTACCTGCGCAACCGTTATTTCAAAGAACAGCCCCCCATGGCGGTAAAGAACTACCAGCCGCAGCTGGCACTGTGTGATATCTTTGTGGATACAACGGGCGCCACCTTGTGGGTCACCCCTGAAATCAGGGAGATGCTGGCGCAAGGCGGGTGAACCCTTTCCAGAGTGTGACCTGAAAGCGGGTGCGAAAAGGGATGACATTGTTTATCATTGTTATGGGCGTATCGGGCAGCGGCAAAACCACGGTCGGAAAATTGCTGGCGCACGAGCTTGGCTGGGTATTCCATGATGGAGACGATTATCATTCAGCGCGCAATGTATCGAAGATGCGTGACGGCATCCCGCTGACGGATGAAGACCGCGCGGCGTGGCTGCGCACGCTCGCCAGTTTGATCTCTGAAAGCCTGGATCACGCCACCCCCGGTGTGCTGGCCTGTTCAGCGCTCAAGCAGCGTTATCGCGATTTGCTGAGGGTGGACCGCGAGCGGGTTAGGTTCGTGTATCTCAAAGGCAGCGCAGCGCTCATTTCCGCGCGCATGCATGAACGCGCCGGGCACTTCATGCCGCCGGAGCTGCTCCAAAGCCAGCTGGAATTGTTGGAAGAGCCAGAAAACGCTTTGACGGTGGATATTCAACTTTCACCTGATGAGATTGTGGCTTGTATCATTGATCGCTTGCAGCTGCAAAATAATTGAACTTCATGCTACTAAGCACCGGAGATTATTCTTCTCCAGTACCGTTTGCCGTTGTGCTAAACAAGTTGACCATTATTCATTCATCCAAGTACAATTGCACTTAACCACGGCGCAATTGTTTCGCGTTCATGCCGGGGTTGTTGGTGTTATGACACGCGGTGGGTGATGCGTTGTAGTTAATTGACGTCTTCATAAAATTCACGGCTGGCTGCCGTACAACAAGAGGAGAATATGGATATCCAGGCTGAGATCAAACAAAGAGTGGCCGCGCAGCGGCTCGAAATCGTTCAATTCATGCGCGATATTTGCGCCATTCCTTCGATGGAATCGCTGATCGGCCCGGTCGGCGAACGCATCCAACAGGAAATGCGCAAGTTGGGATACGACGAAGCGCGTTTTGACTTGATGGGCAATACCATCGGACGCATCGGCAACGGACCCAAGGTGCTGGTGTATGACTCGCACATCGACACGGTTGGCGTGGGTGATAAAGACACCTGGCCGTGGGATCCGTTTGTTGGCAAGGTGGAAAACGGTAAACTTTACGCCCGTGGTGCCTGTGATGAGAAAGGCAGTACACCCGGTATGGTGCATGGACTGGCGATTGCCCGCGACCTGGGCTTACTGAAGGATTACACGGTGTACTACCTGGGCAATATGGAGGAGTGGTGCGATGGCATCGCCCCCAATGCTTTTGTTGAAGCCGACCCCAAGGTACGACCTGATTTTGTGGTGATCGGTGAGCCCACCAGGATGAACGTCTATCGTGGGCATAAAGGTCGTATTGAGCTCAAGATCACCACCTACGGGCGCTCGGCGCACGCAGCGGTGCACTACATAGGGGATAATGCTGTTTACAAGATGGCATCAATCATTAACCTCATACGCGAACTTGACCGCCGCTTCCGCTTCGGCATGGGGAAACACCCGGTACTGGGTAACGCCTCCATTGTTATTACTGACGCGGTTGTGCGTACGAACTCACTCAACGCGGTACCTGACCAGTTTACGATTTATATTGACCGCCGCATAACGCTAAACGAGCCACACGACGATGTCATTAACCTGATCAAAGGGTTGATCCCTGATTATCTGCAGCAGGAGATCAAAGTGGAGGAGCTGTACTACGATACCCCATCCTATACAGGGTTCGTTTTCCCGCTGGCCAAGTACTTTCCGGCCTGGCTGCAGGAGGAAGATCACCCGCTGGTGCGGGCTGGTCAGGGGACCATACAGGATCTGTGGGGAGAAGGACGCCCGCTCGGCACCTGGGACTTCTCTACCAACGGCACTTACTGGGCGGGAAAAGCCGGCATTCCTTCGATCGGTTTTGGTCCCGGCGATGAAAAAGACGCCCACACCCCAACAGAGAACGTGTCTCTGGATGATGTGGTCGCGGCCACTGAGTTCTATGCTTACCTGCCGCACAAATTACGTGAACAATTGATGTGAAAATACCGGGTTTTTCCGGTTAACCATTTCGTTACAATTCACCCCGCTGCCTTACCCGGTAGCGGGTTTGTTTTTTGCCTGCGCGCGTTTTTCCTCTCTGCGCCGGTTCAATTCCTGAACCACCTCGGCGTATTTCTCTCGGCTGAGCGGATAGAAGATGGCGAAGATGATACCCATGAGCAGCAGCGCCGCCGGGATGGGGCCGATGACCACTTTGAGCCCTGTCAGCGCGCTGCGCGGCTGATCGACAGCGTTGGAGACGTATCCGGTGAATTCCAGCAGCAGCAGCGAGAGCGGTACAGCCACCGAGTTGGCGATCTTTCCCATCAGTGTGATCAGGCTGTAGAATACGCCTTCGTGTCGTTCACCGGTCTGGTATTCGTCCCATTCGATGGCGTCGGGTATGATGGCCCAGGGCAGCACCTGGGCAGCGCTCAACCCGAATCCGATGAGCATACACATTGGCAGCAGAACCCAAATGGGGGTCTGGGGGGTGAGTACGGTGAGCACGCACATCATCACCGCCCAAAAAGAAACCCCGGCGATGTAAGCGACGCGCTTGTTGCCTTTTTTCGAGATCCAATTCCAGAAGGGCAGGGCGATGATGGCAGAGATAAAGATGGCACCCATCAGCAGGGAACTCTGATTTGGGCGCTTGATGACATATTTTACATAAAACATCAGGTTGGTCTCGACCAGGATGATGACGATCCAGGTGCACAGGTAGATCATCGCGCCGTAAAAGAAGGGCTTGTTTTTCCGTACTGACCGGAAAGCTTCTTTGAAGTTTGGTTGAGCCTGTTCGAGGTATTCCTTCTTTTCACGAACACCCAAAAAAACAAGCAGGTACGGGAAGGCCGCCAGCATGCCGAAGATCACTGCCATCAGCACAACGCGGTTGGCGTTCTCCGGTATCATGGAGCCGATGACCAGCATGGGCAGGGTGTATGCAGTGAGGCCGCCGATGATGTTGAACAGCATGCGGAAGCTGGTGAGCTGGGTGCGTTCGTCGTAATCCTGTGTGAGTTCGGGAGTGAGCGCAAAGTAAGGCATGTAGACGGTTGTTGCACAGGCTTCATAAATCAGGTAAACGGCAGCGAAAAAGAGCAGCAGACCGGTCTGGGTGGTGATAAAGCCCGGCTTGATCCAAAGCAGGATGAAAGTGAGGGCGAAGGGCAGAGCGCCAAAGAGCAGCCACGGGCGTCGTCGTCCCCAGCGTGTACGGGTGCGATCTGACAGGTATCCCACCAGCGGGTCGTTGATGTAATCCCAGCTGCGCCCGATGAAAAGTGCCGCGGCTGCCAGGGCGGGGGTGACCCCGACCACATCCATCATAAAGATGGGGAACAGCGCGGCGATGATGGAATTGTTCATGCTGTAACCGAAGTCACCACTTCCGTACAGCAGCTTGGTCCGGGTTGTCAGCTTATTGGTCATTGAACCTGTCCGTTAAGGTTATTGATTTTGGCTGAGATAATTTTACACAATAAAGGACTTGCTAAACGGGAAAAAAATTATGATGAAACGCTATTTAATGTGTGAAGTCTTAGTATGTTGAGGTCTCAAAGTTCCCCGTAAAATCGATTGCAGGGAACCGGTGGTACTAATGCAGGAAATCGTTTTGTGATGGTTGGGTTGAATATCGACCGGATACACACCGGCGTGCGTGCAATCCTGGTTTCAGACCGTCGCCTGCAGTGCCAGCAATCAATTCGGTTGTACTGTCTCAGCCAGGGGAATGCCAGCCATCATGAATCCGATCTGTTCCATGGTGGCCTGATCGCGCTCGACGATCCCCATAATGCGCCCTTCATAAAGCACAGCGATGCGGTCAGAGAGCACCCGGATCTCATCCAGGTCTTCTGAGATGAGCAGGATGGCAATTCCCTCCGCGCGCTGCTGCAGCAACTGCTGGTGAATGTACTCGGTTGCGCCTATATCCACACCGCGTGTTGGTTGGGCTGCGATCAGTACCTTTGGTCTGCGTGAAAGTTCACGCGCCAGGATGAGTTTTTGGATATTACCCCCCGATAGGTTTTTCAATGGTGTATCCAGGCCGGGGGTTTTTACACTGAATTTGTTGACCAGGTCTGTGGCAAAGGCTTTCATGCGCGGAAAATCAAGGAAGATACCGCGGGTGAAATTGGGAGAGGCATGATCATGCAGGAAGACGTTTTCCTGCACAGAGAATTCACGAATCGCTCCATCGCGCATGCGTTCTTCCGGTATGTAGGCCAATCCAGAATGAACACGCTGTTTGAGCGACAGGTTGGTCACGTCGATGGCATCAAGGTTGATGTGCCCATCGATAATTTTGCGCACACCCGCCAGGCATTCAGCCAGTTCGCGCTGCCCGTTACCCGAAACCCCTGCCAGTCCAAGTATTTCGCCGCCATGAATTTGCAGATCGATACCGCGAAGCGCTTCTGTTCCCCGGTCGCCCATGGCGCGTACCCCGCGTATTTCAAGGCGCACTGGCCCGCTCTTGAGGGGTTGCGCCGTCAACGGACGGACCGCGCGGCCAACCATCATCGTGACCAGTTCATTGCGGGTGACTTCCGTTGTATTGCGCGTACCGATGATGCGACCGTCACGCAGCACAGTAACACGGTTGCTGATTTCCATTACTTCGTGCAACTTGTGTGAGATGAAGATCAGGGCGTGCCCCTCATTGACCATGCGTTTGAGTGTGGCGAATAGATCTTTCACTTCCTGTGGCGTCAGCACTGCGGTAGGTTCATCCAGGATGATCAGGCTCGCGCCGCGATAAAGCGCTTTGATGATCTCCACCCGCTGCTGTTCACCGACTGAGAGCTGCCATACGTACGCCGAAGGGTCAACATTCAAACCATATAGTTGAGATAGCTCCCGTACGCGCGCAGCCACATCTTCCAGATCCAGTACAGGCTCACGGCTTGACTTTAATCCGAGCGCCACATTTTCAGTGACTGTGAGGGTAGGCACGAGCATGAAATGCTGGTGAATCATACCGATGCCAGCTGCGATGGCATCAGCAGGAGAGTTGAAAACCCGAGCCATGCCGTTTATGAGGATCTCGCCTTCATCTGGCCGGTAAAGACCGTAAAGCTGGCGCATCAGCGTGCTCTTCCCGGCGCCATTTTCCCCCAGCAGCGCGTGCACTTCACCCTGCTTCACGTCAAAGCACACCCGGTCATTTGCCAGCACACCCGGGAAGTACTTGACAATGTTGCACATCTCAACCCGTTGGATCTGTTTGATTTCGTTGATCTGTGCTCCAGTTACCATTACGCCACCTCAATAGATCGGATTGTGAACACGGAGGCAGATGAGAATATCCCCTTATTCACGACTAACCGATCCCTCTCCTTCCAATCTCAGAAGGAGAGGGATCTTAGATCATCTGTTAGGGCTCAACCTTGATGGCACCCGAGATGATATCTGCGACTGCCTTGTCACCAGCGGCTTTAATCGCTGCATCCAGTGTGTAAGCCGGATTGTACGCGATCTTCAGTCCGTCATTTTCAAGCTTGAGGATGTAAGTCTTTCCACCCAGTACGCCGGCCTTGTTCTGGGTGATGATCTCTCTAACCATGCCGGTCCAGTCATAAACCTGGCTGGCAACCACCAGCTCTGGAGCCAGAGAAGCCTGGTCCTGCTGGGTGCCAAACCACAACACGGCCCCATTTTCTTTGGCAGCACCGATAGATCCGACAACCGATTGTGACGAACCGGTCAGGATATCCGCGCCTGCCGCGATGTGGGTTTTAGCGGCTTCCGTCATCAATGCCACGTCTGAGAATGACCCGGTCCAGGTCTTTGAGACGGTGATGGTTGGGTCAACCGCGGCAACACCCTGCACGAATCCATCGATGTAAGTCTTAGCATCACCGACTTCAACCGGGCCGGTAACGCCGATAGTCCTGGATTTGGTGAGCATGGCAGCCAGCACACCATTGACGTACCCGCCTTCTTCAGCAGCGGCAGTATAGGCATAAACATTGGCCATACCAAAGGTGTTCACATCGGTACCCCAGGCAAAGGTTACTTCCGGAAAGTCCGGGGCGATCTCCTGCACGGAGGAGCCATACTGTGAGCCGTGAGCAAAGACTACGTCAAATCCCTGGCTGGCGTAATCGCGGATCGCGGATGCAGCATCCGGCACGACGAACATGTTCTCAGAATACTTGATCTCGAGAGCCGATTCACCGCCCATTTCTGTTTGGATGGCCAACAGCGCGTTCCACATCGATTGGCTGAATGCCATATCTGTGGTGGCACTTGGCATTACAACTGCGACCCTGAAAGTTTCGACGGGGGCTTCAGTCGGGACAGCCACCGGGGCTTCAGTCGGGGCGACCACCGGGGCTTCCGTTGGGGCAGCCACTGGAGCTTCAGTGGGGGCAGGTTTGGCGCAGCCCGTAACGAGCAGTGCCAGTAAAACCAGAATCACGACCATTTTCTTGAACATTTGGATCCTCCTTGTGGTGTTATTGGGTTGGTTAACTTTCGCCTCTTTCAAAAGGCTTGTTCAACGCGGCTGGTTGGCGCACCCGGTTGATGGCGATAGCCAGGGCCGCAATTGTCAACAAATAGGGGAGCATGATGGCAACATCTGAGGGGATATTCACGCCCAGCACCTGCATCCAAAGCTGGAAGGCGTTTACTGAGCTGAACAGCAGCGCGCCCCACATAATGCCAACCGGCTTCCACCCGCCGAAGTACACCAGCGCGACGGCGATGAAACCCTGCCCGGCGGTCAGGTTATCCTGGAACAGGTTGAGCAGCGAGATGGAGAGCG
>CAYMGO010000074.1:0-9498 GCA_964390015.1 uncultured Anaerolinea sp.
GATAGCGCCATCCGCGCGGTGTGCGAGGAATTGCTGGCGGAGAACCCCAACGAGGTTGCGGCGTACAGGGCGGGCAAGGTCACATTGATTGGCTGGTTCGTGGGCGGGGTGATGAAGAAGATGCGCGGCAAAGCCGACGCTGCCCTGGCGCGGAAGATACTGGAAGAATTATTGGATCGCTAAGAAATTCAAAATTACCCATGAAAAGGTTACTACCAACCTTTTTATGAGTCGCCTTTGGGAAATAGCGTTGAGAAGGTTCAAAAAGGTGGGTTCAGTATCTGAACCCACCTTAATTATCCGAGATGAGGGTTATTTCCAGGTTTCTGAGATGCGCTTGAACGTCACCGCCAGGTCCTCAGGGATGACGCGGGTCTCGCCGGTGGTGGACATGAAATTGGTGTCGCCGCCCCAGCGCGGCACAATGTGAATGTGCGCGTGCTCGGCGATGCCAGCACCGCCCGCCACCCCCATATTGATGCCAACATTAAATCCGTCCGGTTGGTAAACCTTGCGCAGCACGATGATAGCCTGGTTGACCATTTCCATCATCTCAAAGCGCACCTCGGGTGTGAGCAGCTCAATGCTGGAGACGTGCGCGTAGGGCACCACCATCAGGTGGCCGCTGGTGTAGGGGTAGCGGTTGAGGATGGCATACACCTTATCGCCGCGATGCACGATGAGATTGCCCGCACCGTCCTTTTGACCCGGGGCTGTGCAGAACACGCACGAACCGGGACTTTCAGTATCTGTTACGTACTTCATGCGCCAGGGGGACCAGAGGTTGTCCATTTTTCCACCTTGTGTTGTATTCTGGATTAATTCTACACGCGATGCACAAAATCGAAAGGGCAGAATGTTGACAGGTGCGCAAGGTCAATGTATCCTATCTCTATGCTTCAGCCGTCCCTGTTCCCCGCGAAAACACTCAGCGTCAACGAGATCACGCGTTACCTGCGCGAGCTCTTTGACAGTGACGAGATCTTAAGCGATGTGTGGGTTCAGGGCGAAATTTCCAACCTTTCCCGGCCATCTTCTGGGCACATTTACTTCACACTCAAAGACTCCTCCTCGGCGTTGAAATGTGTTATCTGGAAACAGACCGCATGGCGGCTGCTGCTGACGCTGCAGAACGGCATGGCGGTGGAAGCGCACGGCGGTGTGAGCATCTACGAGCGCGATGGACAGTATCAACTCTATGTAGACGCTGTACGCCTCACTGGCGAAGGTGCGCTTTACCAGGAATTCCTGCGCCTCAAGGCCAGGCTGGAAGCGGAAGGCCTGTTTGCTGTTGATAGAAAGCGGTCGCTGCCTGAGCGGCCAGCCGCGATCGGACTGGTCACCTCGGCAAGCGGGGCAGCGCTGCAGGATATTCTCAATACGCTGCGCCGGCGTTTTCCGCTGGTAACGGTTATCCTGGCGCCGTGCGCGGTGCAGGGGGAGGAAGCACCAGCGCAGATCGTCAGGTCGCTGGAAGCCTTGAACCTACAAAATGAAGTGGACGTCATCATTGTTGCGCGCGGCGGCGGTTCGCTGGAGGACCTGTGGGCGTTCAACGATGAGGGGGTGGTGCGCGCCATCGCGGATTCGCGCATCCCGGTGATCACCGGAATTGGCCACGAGACCGATTTCACCCTGGCGGATTTCGCATCCGATGTGCGCGCCGCCACACCAACCGCCGCGGCGGAACAGGCAGTGCCGGATGCGCTGGAACTACGGGAGCAGCTGGGACTAATGGCGAATCAGCTGGTTTACACAGCTCAGCAGGTCTGCGGGGTGGAACGCGGAAGCCTGCAGGATGCCGCCAGGCGGCTTGAGCTGCAGTCACCGCTGTGGCGGGTTCGCAGTGGACGACAGCGAATGGATGAACTGTACGCAAGACTGAACAATTCCCGGGCGCACAAGCTGGAACTGCTGCGCAGCAATCTCATAAATATCCATAAGCGGCTCATCAACCTCAGTCCGCAGGCGGTACTGCAGCGCGGCTATGCCATTGTTAAAACGGCGGATGGAGAACTGGTCAAGAATGTGAGCCAGGTGCACCGCGAAGATGTGATTGACATCCGTGTTGCTGATGGATCGATCCTTTCCAAAGTACTGACTGAACCAACAAAAGACATTAACGGAGGATTTTCCGATGGCTAAGACCGAAACAAAACTCTCAAATTTGAGCTATGAACAGGCGTTCAGTGAACTGGAAGCGATCCTTGCTGCGTTGGAAAGTGAACAAAAACCGCTGGACGAGTCGCTGAAGCTGTACGAGCGCGGGCAGCTGCTGGTGCAGTACTGCACTGCGCTGCTTGACCAGGCTGACCTGCGCATTCAGCAGTTGAACCCGGTTAAAGCAAACACCGAGGATCTTGAATGAGCATGCTGTCCGGCTACCCTGAGCTGATCGCCTGCATCGTGGGGTGGCTGGTATCTTCCCTGTTGAAGATACCCACGTATTATGCTGTGCACCGTAAGATCAACCTCAAGCAGGCTTTTGGCACCGGCGGCATGCCCAGTTCCCACGCGGCAACCGTGACGGCCACCACGTTGGCGATCGGTCTGTTCAGCGGGTTTGACCACCCGGCCTTCGCCCTCGCTGTGGCGGTCTCGATGATCGTAATATACGATGCCGCCGGCGTGAGGCGCGAGGCGGGTTACCACGCGGTCATCATCAACCGCCTGATCGATGAGTACGTGAAGGGGCCCTTGATCGATCAGAAGAAATTGAAGGAGATGATCGGGCATACGCCGCTGGAAGTGGTAGGGGGTGTCATCTCGGGATTGTTTTCCACGCTGATCCTGTGGCTCATCTGGCCAAAGTAATTAATAACCACAGATTACATAGATTGCACTGATAAACCAATTCAACCATTAATAAATTTAGCGAATGTAGCGTTTGATAATTACTCTTGGTGAACCGCCAAAATTAACCAATAGTCCTAAACGTTTAACTGAAGCTTTTAGATAATTAAGGATTTGTGCTCTATGTTCGTCGGCAAGTTCTTTTACTGTTTTAATCTCAACGATGATCTTAACGAAACAAACAAAATCAGGTTGATAACCGATATCCAGAATATCTCCATTATTAGAACCATTGAGTTTTGGTTAGCTTTGGAAGGGAATTTTCCGCAAATGGAATTCACAAATCATGTATTCCTGATAGCCGGTTTCTAAAAAAAACCACACCCAATCTGGTTCTATACCTCAAAAACAGCGCCGCGTATCTAAGAACTCCCTTCCTTGTAAAGAAAAAGTTCTTTCTCAGGTTTTACTTCAGTGTCATCTGTGTTATCTGTGGTCATCAGAATCCCAGTTCGGTAAGACTTTTGTCGACATTAAGTTGGTCGGATTTCCCTTTTAATTCCTGCCAGAATTTATCGTCGTAGCGGCGGGAGCGCACGAGGATGGGCATGGGCACACCCCAGCCCAGCAGCAGTACTTCCTCCTTGGGTTGCAGGCGGGCGAGCATACCGCGCAGGGCATCCCTGCCGGCCAGGCCTGAAAGCACAGCGGCGATATCACTCTCGTCACCCAGCCAGCCGGAGACGCGCGTGCCCAGCTGCGACATCACCTCGTCGTATATCTGCGACGGACGCTGGTCGATGATGAGCAGGGTGACGTAGTATTTGCGCATTTCGCGGGCAATGGTGCTGAAGGTGGTCTGCGAGGCCATCTCACGGTTGAGGATCTTGTGTGCCTCCTCCACGGCGATTACCAGCGGGCGCGGTTCGTTCTGACCGCTGCTGCGGAATTCATTGGTCAGGCGCTCCCAGGCTTCACGGATCTTGCGCGTGAGCAGGTTGGAAACCAGCAGGTAATCCAGGTCTTTCTCAAATTTTCCGAATGAAAGTACCACGTGCTTGCCTGCTTTGAGGGTATCGATGATGTTATTGAGCGAGTTGATGGCGGTCTTGTCAGCCGGGTCGCGCTCAAGGATGTATGGGCAGTTGAATACATTGCGCAGCTTGTTGTGCAACCCCTCGGCTGCCGCCACGTTCACCCCCTCCTGGTTGGCCCAGTACGCCACGCTGCCCGGGGCGGGGACCTTTTTGCCGTCATCGTCGGTGATCATCGCGCCGTTGGCCATGTTCTTGAACTCGGTGTACCAGCGCTCGTGCCCGAACGTGTGCACCAGCGCCTCGAGGGTGGTGGAGGTGGTTTCCTTAAGGTTCAATTCGCGGGTCAGCAGCTCGATGTCTTCCGGCTGAATGTCGGATTCGTAGATCTCGAGGTGCATGTCCGGCGTGTGGTTGCGGATGGTGGTCCCACGGCCGAGGCCGACCACCCTGACGCGCTCTGCGAACTTTGCCTTGAGACCGGGCACGGATTGACCGGTGTCAGAAGAAGTGTCGTCAAAGCCGTATTCGTTGTGCATATCCAGCACCAGCACCGAAGCGGCGTTGTGTTGAATGAGGCCAGCCAGGATGATGCGCGTGAGGAAGGACTTGCCGGTGCCGGTAGCGCCGAAAATCCCCGAGCTGCGCTGCACGAACTTATCCAGGTTGATGCACACCGGGTGGTCCTGTTCACGGGTGCGGCCAATGACAAAATAGCCTTTGGAATCCGGGTTGCCAAAGATCTCGGCCACATCTCCGGCGGAGGCCAGCCTGGCCACAGCGTGGTGCGCGGGAACGGTTTTGATGGGCAGCGGGTGGGGGGTGTTCTCTCCCTGGTGGTCGCGTGCCCAGCTTTCATACTCGAGGGAACCGGGTTCCGGCCCGCGCTCGAGCATCAACGCGGGCATGACCTCCAGGTTAGTGTAAAGCGTCTGGCTGGCCAGCAGGCGGGCTGTAGACTGTGCCAGGCGTGCGGCGTTCTGCAGTTCAGCATAGCGCGGGTCGAGCGCGCCGAGCTGCAGGTCAGTGACCAGGCCGTAGAATTGCCAGCTGCCGCTTTCAAGCACCACGAATCCGCCCTCCTGCACTTCCTGAGCGGGCAGGGTGAGGCGGACGAAGAGGTTGGCTTTAAGTCCGCCGCCGACCACGTAGCCGATGGGGTGGTTCTCCGGGTCTGAGGGTTTGAGGATGGAGTTGTATTCTTCCGGGGTCATTTTGGCTCGCTTTCTATTCCATCACCGCGGAGACAGCGGTCAGGATATCCATCAACTGCGGGTAATCATCCTTGAGCAGGGCGATTACTTCGTTCAGGCAGCGGTCACGCCAGCCTTCGGGGTCGGGGTGATGTGCCACGCTTACCACCTGCCTGAGGTGCGCGGTCACCAGGTCAGCGGTGGGGATTTCCTGGTTGCGCAGCAGACTGCGCAGGTAACCCACCCTGCTGGAGCCGGTGAAGCGCAGGATATCCTCTTCGCCGCAGGGGAAGATTTCGTCCAGGGTCAGCGGTGGGCGGGGCACACGGGTGTGTGAAACCCTGCCGGAGCTGTCTTCCCAGCCGATGAAGACCACGCTTATCTCGATGGGCACGTTGCGGTTCTGGCGGTTATCTTCGATCACTTCCTCTGAGACATCCGCGCTGACCAGCTGGCGCACCAGCCCATCGTCATCGATGTGAATATCGTGTACCAATCCGTAGATGCGCGTACCATCGCTCAGCGGGATCAGCATCATCTCCCCAAAAGCGGGAGTTCCGGCCTGGCTGACGCGGCAGCCCATGACGCAGCCGCTGGTATTGGCTCGCAGTAAACGTCCGATCGGAATTGATTTCATTAGTTGATCCTCGTTCTTCCCTGGTGATCTTTATGCACCTGTTTTTCAGACCTGGTGCCGGGCTTGATGCCCTGGCGGGACAGTTCTGTTTCGATCATGATGGTCAGCTGCTGGCGGTCGGTCATCTTCACCACGGCGATCTCGTGCGCTCGGATGAGCGGGTAGGGGTAGGGTACCTGGCCGCTGAGGGCGGACTGCTCCATCAGTGTGGAATGAAGCATCTGCACGGATATGGGGTTTTCCGCCACCCACAAGGGAATTTCAACACGCGCGAAGGCCGGGCGGGTTGAGCTGCCAACATTGAGATAGAAGAAATGCAGCGCCTTGCGGTCTTTATATTCCTCAACCGACCTGGATTGCAGGCGAAAGATGGCGGAGCGCTCTCCGGGGAGCAGGATGCTGGAGAAGAGGGCAGTATCGGTGATGCCGCTGATGCCTTTTTCACTCCTGCTGGATTGGTCACCGTCAGCCGGCAGGGTGAGCAGTCTCACCACCAGGTCAGCACGGGGACGGCTGACATAACCGGCGGTGATGATGTCATTGACCGCCAACTCATCCAGCGCGGCGAGATATGAATCGAACTTCACTTTAAACTGGGCTTCGGTGCGCGGCTCATGGTAAAGTTCAAGTGGTCCATCAGTGAGGGTGATGACCGGCGGGGTAACACTTTGCGCAAGCTCGGCCAGGATGCGGCGCTCCTGAACGTCGCGCAGCAGCGCGACCAGGTCCTCCGACGCCATACCGCCTGGTGTGTAAAGTTCATCCCCGAACAGCAGGTGGGAATAGGTTTTCTCTAAGGGCACATTGCCGCTGTGAGGCTGCATACAGAACACACCAATGTTTACCAGCCCATAGAGGACGGAATCGTGCGCATCGGGGTTGATCTGCGAGCCATCAGCAGCGAGGATGGTCGTGGCGGGAGCGGGCAGCGGGCAGGGGAGATGGGTGTCAAGGGGCTCAGAAACCGGCACGGCGCAGCGCAGGCCTTTTGTTTTTACCGCGGCTGCTTCCACTTGTTTCTGCAAACCGATCAGATCGTCAGCGCGTTCGTTCAGCTGAGTAGTAAGCAGCTCGAGGGCATGGCGCATTTCACCTTCTCGCGATAGGGCGTCTCTTCCCATATCGCGGATCTGCTGGTTGAGCTTGAGGTAATTTACCGGCATGTCTCCCCTTAATTATCGAACATTTGTTTGAATTATACATAAATCACCTGCCACGGGCAAGCAGATAATGCAGGATGAACCTCAAAACCTGGTGCGATCGTGGAACATTGTCATTATTGATAATGTCATCCTGCAATGTAAAAAACCACAAAGTGGCAGTATAATCCGGCTTCTGGGTAGAAGACACGACGATGGAAATCTGGGAGATCCTCTTGATAGCGCTGGGACTGGCGATGGACTGCTTCGCGGTCTCGCTCGGCATTGGCACCAATGGTTTGAAAAAGTCCGCACGCATGGTACTGCGCCTGGCGTTCCATTTTGGCCTGTTCCAGGGCGGCATGGCGTTCATCGGCTGGCTGGCTGGGCGGCAGGTGGCGGACTTCATCTCCCGCTTTGATCACTGGTTGGCCTTCCTGCTGTTGCTGTGGGTGGGCGGTAAAATGATCGTTGGCAGTTTCAACAAGGAAGAGGAATGCACGCCTAACGATCCCACCCGGGGTGGCTCGCTGGTGATGCTTTCCATCGCCACCAGCATTGACGCGCTGGCGGTGGGGTTAAGCCTGGCTTTCGTCGACGGATCCATTCTGTTCAGCAGTTCGATCATCGGTATCACTTCTTTTATCCTATCGGTAGGTGGTTACCTGCTTGGCGATAGACTTGGCTGTCGTTTCGGCAAACGCATGGAGTTACTGGGAGGCTTGATCCTCATCGGGATCGGCGTCAGGGTGCTGCTGAGCCACCTGCTGGGACTGTAAAATTCTTGACCGACCCCCGCGATGGGACTATAATGTTTAGCATTGTTGCAACAAGCAGGAAAAAGAGGTGATTTTATGCCGGTATATACATATCGGTGCGAGAACTGTGGCATTCAATTTGATCAGACTCAAAAATTTTCCGACCCGGTCTTAACCAGGTGTCCGGAGTGCGGAAAGAAGAGCCTGAAAAAGGTGTATACCCCCGTGGGGATCGTGTTCAAGGGGTCGGGTTTTTACGCCACCGATCACCGCTCACCCTCAGGTGTCACACATAGTTCCAGCGCGAAGCACGAAGAAACGAAGAACACCGAAAAAACAGAAACAAAAGCTGAGACCAAAACTGAAAACAGCCCGACCAAAGAATCCACCAGCACCCATGGTGGCGATCAAGCCTGAATCCCTTCCGCTGAGCAGACGAGCACCCGCAACACACATCACGCCAGCTGGCGGGGCTGAATTTGTGATTGATCATGTGTGATAGGAATTGTCAGGGCGTTGATAGGAATTGATAGGCTGCTGCACCTACACTCACTTTCATTAAGCGAGGTATATCATGGCAAAACCCAATAAACAGGCAGGCGCGCCAAAGCGGATGAAATTGTCATCCAGTCAGCGCAAGGTGCGCGCACAGCAGATAATCCTCGCGGTGATCGGCATCGTGGTGATCATTTCCATGATTCTGGCACTAACCATGAAATATTAGAGGAAAAATGCCTAAAAATCAAAAGTGGTTCTGGCTGGCGGCGCTGGTCGCTGCCTGGTTATTCGATTTCCTGTTCTGGAGCAAAGGCTCAGGGATCTCCTTCATTATCTGGATCGCCATTATGCTGCTGGCAGGTTACCTGCTGGCGTGGAGCGAGGGAAAAAAACCTCACGCGCTGAGCGTGCTCCTCACATTGCTCATCCTGGGTTTTTCAGCTGTCATGGCGTTACGTAACGAACCCCTCACACGGATGGTGAGTGTACTGCTGACGCTGACCGGGATGATGCTGCTGACCGCGACCTTTTTGAACGGTCATTGGCTCTGGTACCGGTTGCGTGATTATGCGGTTGAGTTTGCCAGGGTAATTGGCGGTGGTTTTTCAGGTGCGGCGCTGCTGCTTGCGAAGGCCAAGACCCCACCCGCTGTGGATGGTGCCGCTGCAAAGCGCGGTTGGAGCCGGGTGTGGCCGATATTGCGCGGCGTGCTGATCGCGCTGCCGATCGTGGCCATCTTCGGGTTGCTGCTGGCATCCGCTGACCAGATCTTCGCGGATTGGGTCAAACGAATTTTCAATATTGAAAAACTGCCGGAATATCTCTTCAGGCTCTTCTACATAATAATAATTGCGGGTTTCCTGGTGGGCGTGTACCTCAAGGCGATACTGCCAGGTAAAGAAGCGCAAAGACCCAACCCTAACCAGCCGTGGTTCAAACCCTTCCTCGGTTGGACTGAAGGAGGGATTGTATTAGGGGCGGTGAACCTGCTGTTCATTGTATTTGTCATCATCCAGGTGCGTTACCTGTTCGGGGGCGCTTCCAATATCACTGAAACGGGCTTTACTTATGCCGAGTATGCCAGGCGCGGCTTCAGCGAACTGGTGGCTGTGGCGGTGCTGAGCCTGGGATTATTCCTGCTGTTGGGTACAGTTACCAAGGCGAGTTCCAGCGCAGCAAAGACCTGGTTCAGTGTGCTCTCGGTGTTGCTTATGGCCAACGTGCTGGTGATCCTGGCATCTTCCTTCCAAAGGTTGATGCTGTATGAAAACGCTTACGGCTTCTCGCGCTTGCGTACTTATACGCACATATTCATCTACTGGCTGGCGGGGCTGATCCTGGTGACCATCCTGTTGGAACTGGTGAAGCGGCGCGGGCGTTTTGGGCTGGCGCTGCTGGTGGCGGTAGTGGGATTCGGCGCGACGATGGCTATCATCAATATTGATG
>CAYMGO010000075.1:0-9262 GCA_964390015.1 uncultured Anaerolinea sp.
TGGTCTTTTTTACTTCCGTGATCATCTGGCTGCTGGAGACGGTGAAATACTGGTTCGTGATGCACGCTTTTACCTTCACGGTGAGTTTCTTTGCCTTGATGTTATTGAACGGCATTGCCAACCTGGCGACCACCATCCCCTCGGCGCCGGGGTACATCGGCACCTGGGAAGCGGTCACGCGGGCGGTGCTGGTGGCTTTCGGTGTACCCGGAGCTGAAGCGCTGGGATACGGAGTAGTGCTGCATGTGGCCCTGTGGCTGCCGGTGACGCTCGTCGGCGCGTATTTCATGGCCAGGGAGGGCATCAAGTGGAGCGATTCATTGCGGCAAGAGGCGCGCACCGTTGACGCACAAGTGGATGCTGAAGCAAACGACAAGGAGAAACACACATGAAAATCGCGGTGATCGGTGCCGGTTTTGGCGGCCTGGCAGCGGCGTATGACCTGGTACGGGCTGGCAACGAAGTGACCATATTCGAAGCGGCGGCAACCCCCGGCGGACTGGCAGCCGGGTTCAAAGAAGCGGACTGGGACTGGTCAGTTGAGAAGTATTACCATCACTGGTTCACCTCAGATAAACACATGTTTCAGCTATTCAGGGAACTTGGGGTGGAAGATAAGGTCATGATCCTGAGCCCCAAGACGGTGATGTATCACAAGGGGAAGTTCCACCCGTTTGACTCCATCATCAGCGCCCTGCTTTACCCCGGGCTGGGTTATGGTCTTAATAAGATCCGTTTTGGTCTGGTGGGATTATTTCTGCGCTTTACCACCAACTGGAAACCGATGGAGAGCACGACCGTTTCTGAATGGATGCGCAAGTGGGCAGGTGAAAAGGTTTACACCCAGATGTGGGAACCCCTGGTGGTTGGCAAGTTCAGTGAGAAGTACGCTAACCAGGTCAATATGGCGTGGATGTGGGCGCGGTTGCACGCGCGCACCACTAAATTGGCCACTTACCAGGGAGGCTTTCAGGCTTTTGTTGACGGGTTCGCTGCCACCCTGGCGGGTATGGGTGTTAAGTTCAAGTACCAGATGGCGGTGACGCAATTGCTGAGCAGGGAGGGTGGCGGACTGACGCTTGCGACTGTTGGCGCGGAAGAGGATTTTGACCAGGTACTGGTAACAGTATCACCCGCGCTGCTGGCGAAGATGGCCCCGCAATTACCAGCGGAATACCTGCAGGGTCTGCTGGCGCTCAAGAGTATGGGCGCTGTGGTGATGACAATTGCCCTCAAGCACCAGCTCTCGCGGGAGGGTTACTACTGGTACAACCTTCCCAAAGACGCGGGTTTCCCGTTCCTGGCGCTGGTGGAGCACACCAACTTCCTGCCACCGCAGAAGTTCGGCGGCAATCACATTATCTACTGCGGAGATTACCTCGACCCGGCGCACGAGTATTTCCACCTTTCGAAGGAGGAACTGCTGCAGCGTTTCATACCCAGTCTCAAGCGAATCAACCCGGATTTCGAAGAAGATTGGATCACGGGCTCGTGGCTGGTGAAGACCAGTTACGCACAGCCGGTGCCGCTGCTCAACCATTCCAAGAACATCCCTTCCATCGAGACACCGCTGCAGGGACTGTACTTCGCCAGTATGTCACAGGTGTATCCATGGGACCGTGGCACGAACTTTGCCGTGGAAATCGCGCGCCGGGCCGCAGCCATCATGCTACGCCGGTAAGGGCATCGGGTTCCGTCGCACAATGCGATATGAAACCGGGTACCTTTGTCGAATTTGAACTTGAAGGTTAAAAAATCCTGATGCCAGATTTTGCGTTAGAGATGGATGCAGAAACCTGATTGGTGTGTCTGGAACTTTTATTATTAGGCACCAAATAAAGCCCCGGAGAACAAAAAAAGCCATTTTACCCCATATATAGGGGCTGTCGTTTCGCCCACCACGCAGAGATGGGGTATGAAATAATCGGTAACAATCCCGTCGCCGCCCTTTGTCTCCTGCTTTTCTTAAGACTGTGAACCTTAAAGATTCGGAATTCTTTAAGTTAGCGTAGGGTATTCGACTTGTTACCCCCGATGCTTTCTGTTAGAATGCTTTTACGCGTTCGGACGAAGCTTTTGTAACAGCTTCGGGTAAGCCTTTGTAGGATCCCACTAGAACACCTTTTTTTCCACTCCTGCTTTTGTAGGATTGGCGGGTTCTACCTACATACTTCGTCCGTGACGTGAAAACCGGATGGAGGCGCGTGTTGGATCATCGGAACGCATGGCAGGCAGCGGTTGGACAGCTCCAGATGGAGATGTCGCGCGCATCCTACGAGACCTGGGTGCAACCAGCGGAACTTGTGCGTTACGAGGGCGAGCTTTTTACAGTAGGTGTGCCAAACGCCTATGCATGCGACTGGCTGAAATCCAGGTTGACCTCCAAACTCAATAGCATCCTGAGTGGGATGATGGAAACCCCGCAAAAGGTTGAGTTTATTGTCTGGCATAAGGATTATGAGAACCAGCCGCAAGTTGAAAGGGCTGCTGACCCCCTTCCGCTTATTATTTCCCCCGTGGTGAATGATCCGCTGCCGGTGGTCAACCATCGCTACACCTTTGATAATTTCGTCGTGGGCTCTTCAAACCGGCTGGCGCACGCTGCCTGTTTGGCAGTGGCCGAAAACCCGGCACAGGCCTACAACCCGCTCTTCCTGTACGGAGGCGTGGGATTGGGCAAGACCCACCTGTTGCACGCCATTGGCAACTATGCCCAGTCGCGCGGTCAGCAGGTTCTCTACGTCTCGTCAGAAGAATTTACCAATGACCTGATCAACGCCATCCGCACGCATACCACGCAGGCTTTCCGCGACCGCTACCGCCGCATCGATGTGCTGCTGGTGGATGATATCCAGTTTATCGCCGGCAAGGAATCGACCCAGGAGGAATTCTTCCACACGTTCAATACCCTCCACGGGCAGGATAAGCAGATCGTCATTTCCTCAGACCGGCCGCCGAAGGCGATGAACACGCTGGAAGAGCGGTTGCGTTCACGCTTTGAATGGGGGCTGACGGCGGATATCCAACCGCCTGACCTGGAGACACGCATTGCCATCCTGCGCTCCAAGGCGGAACGCAGCCGGCAGAATGTACCCCCCGCCATCCTTGAATTGATCGCGCGCCAATTCCAATCCAACATACGCGAACTGGAAGGCGCGCTGACGCGCGTGGTTGCTTATGCTGACCTGCGCGGCCGTCCGCTGAGCGAAGAACTGGTCAACGTTGCGTTGACAGACCTGTTGCCGCAGCGCAATGCCTTTGAGCCAGCACACGTGGTGGATGTAGTAGCTTCCTCGTTCGGGATCACTCCGGAAAAGTTGATGGGGCGAGACCGCACGCGTGAAGCCGCCCTGCCGCGCCAGGTGGTGATGTACCTGCTGCGCCAGGAAGCCAACGTCTCACTGCCGCAAATCGGTGAGGCCATGGGCGGGCGCGATCACACCACCGTGATGTACGCCTGTGAGAAAGTGGCGGACATGATCGAAAGGGATGACCGCTTGCGGCGCCAGGTGCTGCAGATCCGCGAGCAACTTTACGGAAGAAAAACAACCTGATCTTGAGAGATCAGGTTGTTTTTACCGATACACCCCTGCATCAGGATTCTGGTTCTTCGAATAGTGCTTTCTTGAATTTCGGCAACAACAGGATCACCAGCAGGACCGCGCTAAGGATTGCGCCGATCAGGTAGTCCACCGATGTGGCATCGGTGCGCAGTGTGCGGATGATCTGGGTGGGGATGTTCATGACAACCAGTGAAACAGCGGCCACGAGCGCCATCCACCAGCCCTCCACCTTGCGGGCAGCGATCTTGTAAATGGCGATGAACAACAGGATCACGCTGAGGAACTGCACCGGGCTCGACCAGGCCAGCACCCAGCCCTCGATGCCGCTGTAGAGGGGCTTCTCAGGGCGGGTGAGCGTCTGACGCATGCCGCCAACAGCAATGACAAAGGCGTGCGCGGTCATAATGCCGCAGAAGGTGAGCGTGAGGAACTGGGCGATTTTTGTGAGCTTATTCACATTTCTGAACAGGATGAAGCAGAAGAAGAACAACAGACCCGCCAGGGTGACGAGCATGGGCAGGGGAAGCCCATCCACGAAGCTGACGTAGGGCAGCATCATGAACATACCACCCGAGGACGGGAAGGCGGCCGCCAGCAGTCCCACCGGGTAGGTCCACTCCTTGCCCGCGTAAATTGCACGAGCGATGACGATGAGCGTGATGCCGGCGATGAAGATGATGCCGCGGTACAGTGGATACAACACAGAGAACAGCATGATGCCGCTGGCGTAGGCTGGCTTTTGGGCAGATACCTTGACTAGCGCAGTCATCACCCTTTCGAGCGAGGTCTGGATGAGAAAGGGGGCAACCGCCACCATGAATAACCCCACTACCACAGCCAGGATTGCCAGGAACAAGCGAACTTTCTTGGATGTTTGAGTCATTTTCCCTCCGAAAAATTTTGATAATCCTTATCTATGTACCTTAAACCCGGTGAGAATACCTTGATAAAAGATAAACATTGGACATACGAATTTGGATAATTGGATAAAAATAGGGTATAATAGTCGAGTTATTGGAATCGTTCATTATCAACAAGCAGGTTTGATTTAGATTGAAGCGCCGTTTTGTTCGAACTTTAAGATTAAACTCTGAGTTATCAGAGATGAAGTATCACAAACAAAATAGGAAGTCACTCGCAAACCCTGGCCTGGTTTTTTGCCGGGATTTGTTTTTAACGAATTTTATCCGCAATCTTGAGGGGAGACCTTTCGATGCGGTCAACAACACAAGGTTCCTTGAATGGAACAGAAAAGGTTTAGAAATAAATTATGAAACAGCATGAAAAGAAAGAAAATCCGGGCAGGGGAACACTAAAGATCATCCCTCTCGGTGGGTTAGGGGAAGTCGGCGCCAACATGATGGTGTACGAATATGATGGGCAGATCCTGGTGGTAGACACCGGGTTGATGTTCCCGGAAAATGATATGTTGGGGATCGATTACATCATCCCTGATATTTCGTACCTGGTGCAGCGGCGCAAGCAGGTGAAAGGGATCGTGATCACTCATGGTCACGAGGACCACACCGGTGCTATCCGCCACGTACTGGAGGAATTGCAGGCGCCCATATATGCCACACCGCTCACACGCGGTTTGCTCGAAGTGAAACTAGCCAGGAATGGTGTTCTTCAAAAAGTGCACATCGAAACCGTCAAAGCTGGCGAAAGCCGCAAGATCGGCCCGTTCACCGTGGATTTCTTCCACGTTTGCCATTCGATCCCGGATGGGGTCGGATTGGGCATTGATTGCCCGGCAGGGTTGGTGGTGCACACAGGAGATTACAAGTTTGATCACACACCGGTGGATAACTGGCCTACGGATTACGCCAAGCTGGCTGAGTTCCAGCAGCGCGGCGTGCTGGCACTTCTGGCGGACTCCACTAATTCGGATCGGCAGGGTTGGACTCCTTCCGAGCGGGTCATCGATGACGCGTTCGATAAGGTCTTCCGTGATGCCCCCGGACGCATCCTTGTTGCTACTTTTGCTTCGCTTATCTCGCGCATGCAACAGGTTGGCAACGCTGCCCTTAAGCATAACCGTAAAATGGCTTTTGCCGGCGTGAGCATGGTGGACAACGCCAATATTGCGCGCACGCTGGGTTACCTCAAGCTACCGGATAACCTGATCGTCAGCCTGGAAGAAGCCCTTCACATGAAGGATAGGGACGTGGTCATCATGTGCACCGGTTCGCAGGGAGAGCCCACCTCCATTTTGGGGAGGCTTTCGCGCGGTTCTCACCGCATTTTCGATGTGAAAAACGGCGACACCATCGTTCTCTCTTCCCACCCGATCCCGGGTAACGAAGAGAATGTTTTTGGTACAATCAACCGCCTGTTTGAGCGCGGTGCCAACGTGATTTATGAATCCATCTTGCCGGTGCACGTATCCGGGCATGCCAGCCAGGAAGAGATGAAACTGCTGATGCACCTGACCCAGCCAAAATTCTTCATCCCCATCCATGGGGAACTGCGTCAGCTCAAGCAGCACGCCCAGCTGGCAAAAGAGATCGGCATCCCGGTAGAGAACACAGCCGTCATCCTCAATGGTCAGAGCGTTGAATTCAGCAACGGCAGAATGCGCCTGGCGGAAAAGGTGCCAGCTTCGTATGTATATGTTGACGGCTCTGGAGTAGGCGATGTGAGTGACGCGGTGATGCACGACCGAGAGCTGCTTTCGGAAGAGGGTCTGATGATCGTAAACCTCACCATGGACAAAAATACAGACAGGCCGAAGAAGGATCCGGAGTTCATCACGCGCGGGTTCATTGCCCAACAGGGTGGTAATGAATTAATGAACGGACTCAAAAGCCGGGTAATAAGCGCGGCTGATAAAGCCAACGGTCACCTGCAGAAGGACGTGGAACAGGCGGTATCCAACTACCTGTACCGAGAAACCAGGCGCAAGCCGATGGTGCTGGTCAACATCATTAAGAACTAGTCCAGTCGAAATGGAAAACGCTCCTGACCGGGAGCGTTTTTTAATCCTCTTCGCCCTGCCAGCCGTGCACGCCGCGCAGGGGTACGAATGCCACCGGCAGTACCTCCTCGGGCTGCCACACACCATTCTCCTGCTGCCATAATTCCAGCCACTGTGCGCCTCTACCGCCGACAGGCAGCACCATCCTGCCCGCCGGTTTGAGTTGTGCCAGCAGTGGCGGGGGGGCTTTGGGGGCGCTGGCGGTAACCATGATGGCGTCGTAGGGTGCCTGGTCTTCCCAGCCAATCGACCCATCTCCCTGGTGTACCGTGACATTGGTGTAGCCCAGGTCGCGCAGCGTTTTTTCGGCGGCGCGGGCAAGGCCGGGTATAAACTCGATAGTATACACATGGCTTGCCAACAATGATAGAACCGCTGCCTGGTAGCCTGAACCGGTGCCAATTTCCAGTACCTTTTCGGTTCCGGTGAGGGTCAGCATGGCGCTCATCAACGCCACAATGTAGGGCTGCGAGATGGTCTGGTCACTGCCGATGGGCAGCGGGTAATCCGCGTAGGCGTGTTCCTGCATTTCAGCAGGGACGAAGAGGTGGCGTGGCACGGTACGCATTGCGTTCAGTACAGAGGTGTTGGTAACGCCGCGTTTTTCTATCTGCTGGGCTACCATACGCCCACGTTCAAGTGCAAAATCATCCTTAATCAGGCGAATCCTCCTTCAGCAGGTCGCGCGCGATCATGCGGTCGATCTTGCCCATGGGGTAATCCTCCAGTTCAGCCAGGTTCACCCAGCGCGCCTCGGTGTGCTGGAGCGGTTTGATCTGGTCTGCTGTTGTACATACGTGATAGGCGTGCAGTGTGACCCTGAAGTGGGTGTAGGCGTGGTTGTAGGTTCCCAATTGATCTTTCACGCGCACGCAGATGCCCAACTCCTCCACCAGTTCGCGGGCGAGCCCCTCGGCGTGAGTCTCCCCGTCCTCCACTTTGCCGCCGGGGAATTCCCATAATCCCCCCAGCAGGCCGCTCGCGGGGCGTTTGGCGATGAGCACCTTTCCATCCCGGCGCAGGATGCCGGCGGTGACGATCAGGTGCGGGATAGGAGGTTTTTCCTGCATGACCGGCAGCTCTGCCTGCCCGCCCTCCTTGAACGCGGAGCAGATACTTTTCAGTGGGCATTCAGTACAGTGGGGGTTGCGCGGCAGGCAGACCAGTGCGCCAAGTTCCATCAGCGCCTGGTTGTGGTCACCAGCCATTCCCGCTGGCAGCAGCGCAGCTGCCAAACGGCGTAATGCGCTTTCAGCCGCCGGGGTGTTCACTGGCTGGGTGAAAGACAGCAAGCGTGCCAGTACACGCTTCACGTTGCCGTCCACCACTGCGTGGTCCTGACCGAAGGCAATTGAAGCGATGGCGGCCGCGGTGTAGTAGCCTATCCCCGGCAGCTTCAGCAGCGCATCGAAATCCGCGGGGAGTTGGCCGCCATCCTCTTGAACCAGCAGGCGTGCAGCGCGGTGCATAGCACGCGCGCGCGCGTAATACCCCAATCCCTCCCAGGCTTTTAGTACCTCGTCCTCACTGGCAGCGGCCAGCGTTGGGATATCCGGGAAGGAATGCAGCCAGCGCTGAAAGTACGGGATCACCGTGTCTACCCTGGTTTGCTGCAACATGATCTCTGAGACCCAGATGGCGTAGGGATCGGAATGCCCGCGCCAGGGAAGGACGCGGGCATTTTGTTGATACCAGTTGTTCAGAAGACGGGAAAGCTCTTCTTTCATTGGATGGATCATATCTGAAAACTGTTGCGGGCGTATACCATCTTCATCGTGTAATTCTGGATGAAATCCTGCAGGCGATTGTTGAGCGAAAGCCAATCTTCAGAGAGCAGCAGCTGGCGGGCTTTACGGGCACTGGTAATCACCACGCCTACCACGATCTGCGGCTTGGGGCCGTAAACGGTCGCCCAGGCATCTGAGAGCTCGCAGCCCAGGCGCTGGATGCCGGGGATGTACTCGCGGATGACGAACTCAAAATAATCCTGTTCGTGCTCAGGTGTGATATCCCACGACATGATCAGTTTAACCGGGCGCTGTTCTTCCATGGTTACTGGTTGTTCTTCTGGTACTCCAGCACCACCACCCGGGTTTCATCAGGCAGTGAGCTGATGCTGGGGACTTTCAATGATGGCACAGTATCTACGTTCGTGAGGCCCATTTCCTTGAGAAACTTGGACAAAGGCTCAAGCTTAACAGGGGTGGGGGCGGAATGCGAGGTGGCGTAATGCATGGGGATAACGATGTTCGGTTCAAGCAGGCTGATCACCTCGGTGGCCTTGATGGCCGTGAGGCTGCCGCCGGCACCCACCGGCACCAGCGCCACGTGCACCGGGCCGATGGCTTCCACCTCTGCCTGGCTGGGAACGCGGTTGAGGTCACCCAGGTGCAGTATGTTGATGCCGTTGTAATCGAAGAGGTACATGGTGTTGCGTGGTTCGTCATCGGTCTTGCGTGTGTGGCCATTGGTCTGGATGCCGGTGATGAACACGCCGCCGATTTCAAATTCCCCCGGCCCGTCGATGATGTGAGAAGAACCCTTGACTGCGCTGGTGAGATTATGCCCGGGGGTGTTGTGGCTGACGGTGACAACATCACCCTTGACCTTCAAAGGCTCATAACCGACCTGCTTGCTGTCGTAAGGGTCGGTGACCACTGTTGCCATGCTGCGTTCTGTTAAGCGAAAACAGGAATGTCCGTACCAGGTAATTTCCATGAAA
>CAYMGO010000076.1:0-9001 GCA_964390015.1 uncultured Anaerolinea sp.
GGCAAATTATGCTTTGATCTTCTGTTTCCTTCTAGATCACTTCATGTTGATCAATATCAAAAGCCAAATCATAAAACAAAAACGGTCCAAATCATAAAATAAAAACGGTCCAAATCATAAAACAAAAACGGTCCAAATCATAAAATAAAAACGGTCCAAATCATAAAATGGACTATAATTTACCAAAACTTATCATTAAATTGTGGAGGAATCTATGGCGAGAGAGTATAGGTTTCGAATCGCAGACAATATCATTCAATCATATTTGTCTTCTTCAGGGGCCGTGTTAATAGAAGGCCCAAAGTGGTGCGGGAAGACATGGACAGGAATTCACCACGCGAAGAGCATTTTAATGATGCAGGATCCTGATCAAGCGGAAGCCAATTTACTAACTGCAAGCATCAAACCCAGTCTTTTACTGGCTGGAGAAACACCTAGGCTTATTGACGAGTGGCAAGTTGCTCCTGAATTGTGGGATGCTGTGCGTTTTGAAGTGGACCAAAGGGGCCAAACCGGGCAATTCATTCTCACTGGGTCTGCTGTTCCTGCTGATGGAGTTGTAAAACATTCTGGCACAGGTAGGATTGCTCGCCTTCGAATGAGGCCTATGAGTCTTTTTGAATCATGCGAATCCACAGGTCAGGTCTCTTTACATTCACTTTTTAATGGGGAGAAGAATTTTGATGCGAAAAGTCTTTTGTCAATAGAAGAAATAGCTTCAGTAATCACTCGAGGAGGGTGGCCGGCATCAATAGGCGTTAGCGATTCAACTGGGATAAGAATGGCAGAGAATTATGTCGAAGCGATAATCAATCAAGATATTTCACGAGTTGACAGAACATCAAGGAGTCCAACAAAAGCGAGGCATCTTCTACGATCACTTGCCAGAAATGTTGCGACCTTAGCAAGCAGTGAAACGATTCGTCAAGATGTTTTAGCATCAGATGAGTTAATTGCGCCTCCTACGATGTTTTCATATTTGGATGCTTTGGAGAGAATTTTTGTTATTGAAAATCAACCTGCGTGGACACCGAGGTTACGTTCAAAAACAGCAATACGGTCTTCACCAAAACGGCATTTTGTAGATCCATCAATTGCTACTGCTGTCCTGCGAGTTTCAGCGGAAGGATTGAAAAAAGATTTTAATACGTTTGGCTACCTGTTTGAATCTCTATGTGTCAGAGACTTGAGAATTTACGTGCAAAGGATCGATGGAGAAATTTTTCATTATCGCGACAAAACAGATCTTGAAATTGATGCAATCATTTCTCTGCGTGATGGAAGGTGGGCTGCTATAGAAGTAAAAATGGGATCAAAACAGATAGACGAAGGCGCGGAAAATCTGCTAAAAGTGAAAGATAGAGTTGACAAAGCGAAAATGTCGTCGCCATCTTTTCTTTTAGTGCTCACTGCGACACAATACGCTTATCAACGAAAAGATGGCGTTTGGGTAGTTCCCCTGGGATGCTTAAGAGATTAGAGAGCGCCTCCCAGCTAAACGTAATAACTTTAAATAAATGACGCCCCCTAGGATAAGTCCGTTGAATCACTATAATTAGCGTTAGGATTACCGAATCGTTGGCCAGACAGAACCTGCAAGGGAGATGTCTGGCTTTTTAATTCAGAGGAGACGCTTGATCGCCCACTTTGTTTTGATCCTTTTCTTGTGTGCTGGTATGGTTTACGACCTGCGCAAGCGGGAAATCCCCGCGTCCCTTACGTTGGGGGTACTCACGGGCGCAGGCGCGTATGCCCTTTTCCATGCGCTTTGGATCCCGGCCTTCGTGATAGCTGCCCTGCTCATGGCATCGGATCTGGACCTGCGTTCCAAATGGCTGGCGTTTGCTGTCACCGTGACGGTTGCTGCTTTTTTCATCCAGCCTGAGATGGGGCTGATCGCTGCTTTTATCCTTTTATCCTGGATCCTGTGGGAGTGTGGTTATCTTGGTGGGGCAGATGTCAAACTGCTGGCAGCTGCCACGTTCGTCTTCGCGACCCCGCTGGTTTTGGTACCCATTGCGCTCTTAGGCGGGATCCAGGGGGTGATTGCGCGCCTGCGCAGGAAACGGGAAATCCCCTTTGTCGTTTCCATTTGTTTGGGCAGTCTGCTGTATTTTGTCCATCACTATTTCTAATCGAAAGGAGGTGAGGAATGATGCGTTTTATAAATCAGAACCGTGGGATTGAGTCGACCGAGGTTGCCCTGATCATCGCGGTCGTGGTGCTGGTCGGATACGGGGCCTACCGCTTGCTGGGGTCGAACATCGCTGCCATCGTGACCGATATCGCCGGTCGCATTTAGTCAACCTGGATTTTTTGGACTCTTAAGAGGTCCTTATAGGAGAGGTATGAAGCTTTTTAAAGATAACCGCGGCATGGAGATGCTTGAAGCCGCTATCACCACACCGATTGCCATCCTGGTCATGCTGACGATCGTCAACTTTGGCATGCTGGTTTATGGGCAGCAAGCCGTGCAGGCGGCTGCCCGGCATGGCGCGCGCATGGGTAGCGTGGCGCAGCAGTGCCCGGCCTGCTATGCGGTAACGGGTGCGCGGGAAGCCATTTCCCAGGACGGGATTGTGCAAAACGCAGCGGTAAGCGTGCTGTCAGCGGGCGGCAGTGCTGGCAGCGTCCTGAAGATCCAGGTCAGCGGGACCGTGCCCAATTTCCTCTCGCCGCTCACCGGGCTCTTCCCGGGGCTTCCCGGAAGCAGCTTCAAAGTGAGCGCGGACTCCACCTTCCGTCAGGAGGGCTGGTGAAACTTACCCGCGACAACCGCGGCTATTCCATGACTTTCTGGGCGGTGTTTATCGGGTTGGTGCTCGTGCCGCTCTTTGGCCTGGCGATCGAACTGGGAAGATACTTTTACGCCATCGCCGAGGTGCAGAAGGCCGCGGATGCCGCGGCGGTTGCCGCCGCGGCTGAATTCAACCAGCAGGTATTCCAGGAATCCGGCACACTCCAACCCACCTCACGGACATGGGGCACTACCCAGGCGTTCGCGGCTGCGAACGCGTCAGGTCTATCCGCCCGAGGGGTGCATGCTTTCGTGACCGGGATCGGGGTGAGCGGCGGGGAGAACACCGTACGGGTCAGCGTTTCGGCAGATCTTTCGATCCTTTTCCCTTCTGTGGTGCCAAGGGTCGTGGTCACCCGCGTGGGGGTGGCCAAACTGCGAGCGCTGCCTGAGTGACCCTGTAGATTTTGTAATCTTGATAAATACAATAATTAGCATATAGCTAAATAATATTGACAAAATAATTATGCAGTGCTAATATATTTATGTGTACAGGATTGTTTTTTCAATTCAAGCATCAAAAGCGATGCTCAAGATGTCCCGCGTGTCCGCCAGGCTCATTCGTTTAAAAATAGAGCACGTAGCTGAGGACCCTTACGCAATTCATCACAATGTGAAGAAGCTTCAGGGAAGACCGGGATACCGTTTACGGGTTGGTGATTGGCGAGTGATCTATGAAATTAACAACGAGGAAGTGATGATCATTGTGATGAAAATCGCAGCGAGAGGAGGTGTGTATCGATGAGTGTACAGGTGATCAAAGAGGGCAATCAACCCCGATGGGCAGTCGTCCCTTATGAGGAATATCTGGATCTTGTAGAGAGAGCAGACATGTTGCAGGATATACAGGACTACGATAACGTGAAAGCAGCACTAGCACGCGGGGATGAAGAACTGATACCCGTAGAAGTGATTGACAATCTCTTGGACGGGGGGAATGCCATTAAGGTTTGGCGGGAGTATCGGGGCTTATCCCAGCAAGCGTTATCGAAAAAAGCGGAGATCAGTACCCCTTACCTTTCCCAGTTAGAAACGGGCAGACGCAAGGGATCGATGGCAGTGTTGAAAAAGATCGCTGATGGTTTGAATATCTCCATCGAGTTGATTTTATCGTCCTGATTGATCTACATGGCATTGGGTCCCTGGGGACTTTTTTAATTCAGGACCCATTTATTTTTTTTGCAGAGCTGTGATTGTAACTTTTGTCGATTTGATGTCACCGGTTTTCAGGCACCTGGGCCTGAAGAAAAAGGGGGAGGGTCAGCTGCGACCAGGGGGTTATGGGGCACGAATTTAAACCATTTTCTCTGCAAAGAACCGGTACCTCACTTGTTTTCGCAGCGCAGATTCCGCCAGGTATTAAATCCTCAATGTAAAGAAGACGTTCTCATGCCCTATCACCAAACAAAAGGGGATCGGTAGGTTCCACTTATCCCATCTTACTGAACCCAAGTCCGATCTGAATTGTTCTATAAATTGCTTGATACAATAGAACACAAGTACTATAATATGGGTAGGAGAAAAGAACATGACTACCTATATCATCAAGGCAGTGCACATTCGTAATCGAGAGTTGGTCGCAGTAAAGGCAGCCAAAACATCAGAGGATTTTTCCCTCTTCTTCCCGCCGCAGGAATTCAGCAGGCAGGAGATGATTGATATGATCTGGCGAAAGGATGTGTTCTACAAATGGTATCAGGATGGCAAGCGGGTAAAAATTTACCTGAAGGTCGCGGTTAACCTCGGGATTGAACAATTCGATGATGTGATTCGTTATTGATCGCTTCCACCCATTTTTCCCCATTGTTACCCCTAATTGCTGTGCCGTTTTTTGGATCAGCTGCCTAAATCTCTGCGATTTGTCCTCCGTCTGCAGGCCGATTCGCTCCCGTTCTTAAACAGGTAAACCGCAATTCCCCCCTAGGATTACCCCCGTAACGCTGCTACACTTAACCTGACAACTGAATACCGATTCCCCTTATCGTCGGCCGGACATTTCCACCTGGAAACCTGTCCGGCTATTTTTTTTAACCCGCTCCCGCATTCCGGGAGCAACAGGAGGATGAATGATCAACGAAGTGATCCTGGAAGGCATCGTGGTGCGTGATCCATGGAAATACGCGGACGACTTGTTCTTTCGTCTGGTGGTCTACCGCGACCGGGACCTGCCTGCCAGGAAGTTGGATGCGGCACGAGATGCCGGTGATTATGTCAATATCCGCCTCGCTGGCGGCGCAGGCGGGCTGATCCATATTCAGCGCGGGATGCGCCTGCGGGTGCACGGGTTTCTGCAGTCCCGCGATTACCGTGAAAGTCTGGAGGACTTCAGCGGGAAAGCGCGCAAAGGGACCAACTGCGCCGATCTGATCCTTGACATACAGGGATGCGAACTCAAACCCAACCAGATCCTGGTTGACCGCAACCTGGTCGAAGTGATCGCCCGGCGCATCATCGTACAGGAAGCCGGTGCCCAGAAGAACAGGCGACCGCTGCCAGCGCAAGCAGCAGAAGCGGAGGCTGAAGGGGAAGAGGGAGAGGGACTCGCTGCAGCTGACGCATCCAACCATTCGCAAGGATGATGCGCCTGGCAGGGCTGCAAAAGCCCCCGGCGAAAAAAACTCACCAAGGGATGCGTTCAGGCTGCAGAGTCCGCACCGCCGATCCTCCAAGGGAGGACCCGGCACAGCCCTCGAATTGGAGACGCGCATTTGGAATTCCCGGACTTGCGGGGATTGGGTGGCGCTGAGCCAAGAACATTTGCACCTTAATAAATAACCTGGTTCTGGCTTCCAGACTTCTGCAGGAAGCCGCGGGTTCATAACACCTGGAGAAATTCTAAGCGCGTGGGCAGGGGAGGTTCGCTCACCCTGCCCGCGCACACGTACGCAAGCAGCGTGGATGACCTCAGTGGAGAAGCGGCATGTTTCCCCCTTGAGGTGATCTACCCTGCTGAGACAAAAAAAGGGTAGTGGATAACGTAGGCCGTTCATTGCCAAATAGAACCATTCAACGTTAGACATTCAAAAAAAGGAGGTATATGGAGGATTCACAAAGGTTCTGTACAGCACAATCAGAGCGGGTGGAGCGTGCGCGCTCCGCAGTCCGCGGCGGCAAGTTCCTGATCACGCGCATCGGACCATGCGAGTGGACGGTGCGCAACGGCGGGAAGGAGCCGTACGTCGTTTCTTTGAAAACCATGCCGGGCGAAGGCCCTCCCACATCAGGGTGGACCTGCACCTGTATGGACTTTCAGCAGAGAGGCACAGATATTCTCTGCAAGCACATTCATGCTGTCCGCCTCCTGGAGGCGGAACAAAATCAAACCGGAAAGGAGCAAAACATGAAAAAGGAAATCGCAGCCCCTGCTGTGGAACCCGAGGACCACGAAAAAGGGATCCTTTGGGAACTGCGCCAGCCGCTGGACATGTCACGGGTGAAACGACGCCAGTTCCCGGGGTTGGGATCCGTCCCGTACCTCGAGGGATTTGATGTCATTGACTGTGCCAATCAGCTCTTCAATTTTGGCTGGTCATTTGAGCTCATCGGCGAACCCGTGATCGTGCGCTGGCAGAAGAAATTCCTCATCTGGAACCAGCAGGAAAGGCGCAAGGTGCCTGCCCTGGATTCCAGGGGTAACTTCCTGACCGATGAGGTTGGGCTGGTGTACATCAGCGGAAAGGTCACCGTTGACCTGGATGGAAAAATGGTCAGCCATGCGGATCTCGGGCGCTGTGTATTCACGGGAGATTCCTCGGAGGCGCTGGACATGGCGCTGGCGGGTTCGGTAACGGACTGCCTGAAGCGCTGTTTCCGTCAAATGGGCGAGCAGTTTGGCAACTCGCTTTATGACAAGGAGATTGCGCAGAATGCCGGGCTTGAAGGTTCTCCCTTCGCCGTGCGCATGTACGGTGACGGGGAACGCGTCAACGGCAATCCCACCGAGCAGGAAGCTTTTGATCTTTTCAAGGAGAAAATCGCAAGGGTGCCTGCCTCTAAAGATGAACTGCGCACCTGGCTGCAGCAGCAGCGTCAACCCAATCAAGAGGCAGCGACAGCTGCCTGATAAAAAAGGAGGAATCCCATGTATCACACCATATTTCTTATCGGAAACCTGGGCAAGGAGCCTGAAATGCGCTTCACCCCCGGGGATCACCCTGTCACCACTTTGTCGGTGGCCACCAACCGCCGTTACAACGGCGCTGACGGGAAACCGGTCAAGGAAACCACCTGGTTTCGCGTGACCGTCTGGGGAAAACAGGCCGAAGCCTGCAATCAATTCCTGCACAAAGGAAGCAAGGTGCTGGTCGAAGGCCGCTTGTCCCCGGACCCCGATACGGGGGGACCGCGCATTTGGGAAACCAATGGGAAAACAGGCGCTTCTTACGAAGTGACTGCCTCAATCGTGCGCTTCCTCTCCGGTCGAGAAGGTCAGGAAAGCAATGATCTTTCGCCAACGGCGCAAGCGGATGCGGATATGCCTTTCTAGGGTATCACGCGACCAGGAGAATCACAACCAAAGGACATGCCGCAAGGCGTGTCCTTTGTGCATGTTCGATCACAGGAGGAACACATGATCATCGCAACCATCAACATCGGAACCATTTGCGGAGACCAGCTTGTCCCGGTTGAGGTCCTAAGAAAAGGTCCCCGCCCGCAAACAGCCTGGGTGCGCGCCTTAGGCGGGCTGCAGCCCTTTCTCAAGTATTCACCAGGAGGTCCCTTCCAGGACGATACATCCGTTGTGCCTACACCGCACCTGCGCGATGTTCACCTGGCGGAAAGATCTCCGGCTGACGACAGGGAAGGGTCCACGCGACCAGCAGACGGGTTCCTGGAGGAGTGCTATGAAAACCGCACTTATGTCGAATGAACCAGGATCCCTGGTTTACACCACCCTGCTGGACACACCGGTAAACCTGATGATCCGGGAAGTTGCCCCAGATGCCACCCCCTCCGTAACCATACTGGGGAGTGAGTATCTGGTGGATTACGGATCTGGGGTTGGCAGGCGTTTTCACCGGGTGAATAAGTACAAGGAATGCGCTTGCGGAGATCCACACTGTCCGGCGATCGACGCAGTCCGCGCTTATTTGAAAGCAGGCGGCGCGCGCGCTCCGGACCCGGAGAGAATGCCGCCCTGTCCAATCTGCGGCAGCCGCACGACCCGTGACCGTAACTGGGACGGGAAGTACACCCATGAATTGGGTTGGCGCTGCGAGGTGGGCGGCATCCGCCACTTCCTGCAAGTTAAAACTGAACGCATCAAGCAGAATATCGCCGCCCATCCATGGCTGATCCCGCCCGCACCCGGTTATCCGGGCCTGCGCCGGGAGGATCTCATGACCTGGGAGGAATGCGCAGAAATAAACCGCAGGAAGTTCCTGGAAACAGGTTACGACCCGACCCGGTAAACCCACAAGACCCTCAAGGAGGGGGCAGCTCCCCTCCGGGGGATGTCTGTCCCCTCACATCAACAAGGAGACAGACATGCTAAACATACAGCCTTATCTCAGTAAAAACTTACAACCCAAGACCTATCCCACCACCCGGATGCAACTGCTGCCGATCTTTGAGCAGCCCGCCTTCCGGGTGGCCAGGGATTCGGATGCCTGCAGCCTGGCGGAACTGCTCGCGGTGATCATCGGTGGATCGAGCCAGATTGAGACAGCAGAAAGCTTGCTGGCGCAATTCGGGACGGTCCAGAAGATTGCCCAGGCGCACGTGGTCGAGATTGCCAGGGTACGGGGCGTCAGCAACATGACCGCCCTGCGCCTCAAAGCCGCTCTGGCACTGGGCCGTAAACTGCTGCAGCCGGAGGATGAAAGACCTTTGATCCTTTCCCCGAATGACGCGGCCCAGGTTCTGATGCCCATCCTCGCGCACCGCGAGCAGGAGTACCTGCTGGTGATGCCCGTTGACACCCGCCACCGCATGCTGGACGTGGTGGAGGTCTACCATGGGTCACTGAACTCATCGCTTGTGCGGGTGGGGGAGGTTTTCAAACCTGCCCTGCAGCGCAATGCAGCCGCGATTCTGGTTGCGCATAATCATCCCTCAGGAGACCCCGATCCAAGCCCCGAAGATGTGCACGTGACCCGTTCCATTATTGAAGCGGGGAAGATCCTGGATGTGAATCTGGTGGATCACCTGGTCATCGGGTTATCCCGCTGGGTTTCTCTCAAGGAAAAAGGACTGGCTTTTTAG
>CAYMGO010000077.1:0-7366 GCA_964390015.1 uncultured Anaerolinea sp.
CTCACCTGGGAGGAAAAGTTCAAGCTGGATGTGTGGTATGTGGACCACCAATCCTTCTGGCTGGATATCAGGATCCTGCTTCTCACGCTGTGGAAAGCGCTCAGACGCGAGGGCATCAGTGCCCCGGGCAGCGCCACCGCCCCCGAATTCATGGGTACGGAAAAGAAAGTATAGAGAAACCCGGAATCAATTACAGATTCCGGGATTTTGCGCTTAATTAACGATTACTGTAAGGGTCCTACGGCATGCTGAGGGGGATGATGATGCCCGCGGCGAGGTCAGCGGCGACCTTGTTGAAGTTGTCGATCTTCGCCGGGGTGATGATCGACTCATCCGTGTAAGACGCGACCTTCACCTGCGCGCCAAGGCTCAGCCCGCCGCTGCCGGCTGCCACCTGCGGCAAAAGTTGTACTATTGCAGGTAGAATGTCATGCCCCAGCAGCGCGGTGAAACGGTCAGGGTTGGGTGTTCCGGTCAACCCGATCAACTTGACATCATTGAATATCGAGGATTCCAGCGACTTCAAGCCGTCCAGCGTCTCCGCAGAAGCGGCAGCCGGGTCGACAAAAAAGGTGTTAACAAAATGCTGCCTGAGCACCTCCACTTGCGCCGCCCAGGTCATTACATCCGCCTGCATGGATTCCTGCGCCAGCATGGGGAAGGATACGATCGGCGCATAAAAGGGGGTGCAAACACCACACAGGTAACGCGCGCCGTTGATGAAGGCGTCCGTTTTTTCCGCGCTCATGACCACATCATTCGGGATCAGCCCGGCAGAGCGCCAGTCCCAGGCGATGCTCTGGGAGAGATACCCTGCCATGAAGGCCAGGTCGTACCCTTTGGTCTGAATAACAGAAAGGTTTCCGGCACCGGTCAAGGCCACATCCCCCACGGCGATAAACTGCGTATCGGGCGAAGCCGCCACCAGCTCCCCCAAGCCGGCAGGTGCCGCCATGAAGATGACCACTTTGGTTTCCGCTGTCTGCGCAGACAGTTCGGGGGTATTGACCGTCTCCAGCTGCAGCCCGTTCTCAGCCGCGTACGTGGTTAGAAAGGCCGTTAGCTCAGCCGGGGTCGATCCGGCCGGATCCACCAGCAACAGACGCGCGGGCGGAGGGGTGGGTACGGCCGTGGCAGCGTCGGTCGGTTCAATCGCAGCAGGGGGCTCGGTGGCTACAGGCTGCTGGTTAGTTGGTTTACCGCACCCCACCAGCAGCATGGAAATGACAAGAAAGAGAACCAGAAACGTAACGGAAGGATTGTGCCTGTGCATGGGGGTATTTTACCTTAGTTGTCGCCGATATTGAGTGTATTATAATAATGACATGATTTCCTGCGCCATACCCGGACGTGACACCTTTGAGATCAGTCACCTCGTGTGCGACATGAACGGCACCCTCACGCTGGACGGTGCGCTTCTGCCGGGCGTGGCAGCTGCCCTTGCTCAGCTCAAGGACTCCCTTAATATTCACATCGTCACGGCTGATACCTTCGGCCAGCTTTCGGAAGTGCAGGCCGTTCTGGGCACGAGCGTGCAGCATTTTCACCGGCTGCAACCGGGTGGCGAGGCCGAACAGAAACTGGAATACGTGGAAGCACTGGATCCCTCGACAGTGGTCGCCATCGGTCAGGGCACCAACGACCGGCTGATGCTCAAAGTCGCGGGACTTGGCATCTGTGTGATCTCGCCCGAAGGTACCGCGGTTGAAACAATGCTCAGCGCGGATATACTTGTTCCGGACATCTTGACCGCACTGGGATTATTAATCAACCCAACCCGATTGAAAGCGACCCTGCGGCAATGAGCGAATTCCAACCGGAACCTGCCCAGGAAATTCCGACGAGCCGCATTGACGAAAACCGCCGCAGGCGGGCGCGCAAACTGCTGATCCCGAAGGGGAAGAGCGAGCGCGCGTTGTACCTGGGAGAGATCGCCAAACGCCTGGTACCAGGAGTAGAATTCTTCCTTTTCTCTATGATCGCCGGACTGGTGATCGCTGCTGCCATCCTGCTCGATAGCCCCGCCATTTACATCCTCGGAGCGTTGCTGGCACCGTTCATGGCACCGGCAGTAGGCCTCGGTTTTTCCGCCGCCATTGGTTCGATCACCTTCTTTTTGCGCTCCGGCGGAGCAATGCTCATCGGCAGCGCGCTGGTCTTCGCCAGTGGAGCCCTGGGCGGCTGGGTCTCAAGACTTTTCATAGAAATACCGCTTACCCAGGCACGCCGCTTCACCGCTTTCACCATCCCTGATTTCCTGCTGCTGACGATCGGTATTGTGCTGGCCATCTACCTGACCATGCGCATGCCAAAACAGCGCTCGCTGGTGGCCAGTGTGCCGCTGGCTTACGAGATCTACATCCCCGTGGCTGTTGCCGGTTTCGGGCTTACCTCCAGAGCGACCGGGATTTTCCCTGAAGCACTGATCGTGGCCGGGGTTCACATCGCCTGGGTAATCCTGGTGGGCACGCTAACACTGGCAATCCTGAAACTGCGACCATCCAGCTTCTTCGGGTACCTGTTGACAGCCGCGATCATCGGCGCTGCGCTTTACGGGCTGGTGGTCTCCAGCGCGCTGGGTTCAGCACTGCAGCGGCAGATGGCTCCCTTCATCACACCCACCAGCGAAGGAGCCACGTCAGCAGTTGATGGGCCTTCAGATGTCCCCCCCACGGAGCCAATCGAAATCCCGACTCCGGAGCCGATCGATTCCACAGCCACACCGGCAGCAACTAATACGCTGTCACCCACACGTACGCCCACGGTGACCATCACACCCAAGCCCACACCAGTGTGGGCAAAAGTGTTCAGTCCCACATTCTCAGGTGTAATGGTCAGGCGGTCTCCGGGGTTCGAGGGTGAATACCTCACCAGCCTCGATAACGAGTCCCTGATCCAGGTGCTCCCCGAGGTTGAGTTGGTCGATGGAGCCTACTGGGCGCACGTGCTGCTCGAAGATGGCCAGGAAGGCTGGATGGTGCGCAGCCTGCTGCTCACCGCCACCCCGGCACCCGACTGGTAAAAATCAATCTTTTTGGAGAACATTAATGACGATCCATTTTGGAACAGATGGCTGGCGCGCCGTAATCTCGGATACCTTCACCTTCACCAACCTGCGACTGGTAGCGCAGGCAATCGCAGACGCGGTTGCTTCGCCTGAATGGGTTAATGGCACACGCCTTGAATCCGGAATTGACGCGCACAAGATGGTGGTCGGGTTCGACACACGCTTCCTCTCCGACCGGTACGCCACCGAAGTAGCGCGCGTGCTGGCAGCCAACGGTTTTACTGTCTATCTCGCCCAGGCAGACGCTCCAACCCCCGTAATTTCACACGCGGTGCGCAGCCTCAACGCCATCGGCGGCGTGATGATCACCGCCTCGCACAACGCGCCGCGCTACAACGGGATAAAGTTGAAATCCGCCTCCGGCGGTTCGGCTTTACCAGAACAATGCCGCCGCGTGGAGGTTTACCTGAACGACAACGAGGCGCTGGCTCGTGGACCGAACCTGATGGACATGGAACAGGCGCGTGCACTCAAATTGATCCAGCGCTTCAACCCCATCCCGGCGTATTATGAACATCTGCGGACGATCATTGATTGCGACATCATCGCAGAAAACCCGCAGCGTTTTGTCATTGATTCAATGTACGGGTCAGGCCGCGGGGTCATTCGCGGTTTTTTGCAGGGCACCGGCTGTGAGATTGCCGAGATCCGCGGAGAGATGAACCCGGGTTTTGGCGGGGTGCACCCTGAACCGATCCGTCAGAACCTCGGCGCGCTGGCTGGTGCCATCGGTGCCGGGATGGGCAGCTTCGGTATCGCCACCGACGGTGATGCTGACCGCATCGGGGCGATGGACGAACGCAGCAATTTTGTGGATCCGCACAAGATCATGGCGCTGGCGCTACGCTACCTGGTTGAAAAACGCGGGCTTACCGGGTCGGTGGTGCGCACCGTCTCCACCACGCGCATGATCGACCGCCTGGCAAAGAAATACGGCCTGACCGTGCACGAAACCCCGGTTGGCTTTAACCATATCGCTGATTACATGATGAAGGAACAGGTGTTGATCGGTGGAGAAGAGTCAGGCGGGATCGGTTTCAGCGGCCATATACCCGAGGGTGACGGCGTTTTGATGGGGTTGTTGATAGTCGAAATGATCGCTGAGGCGAAATCGACTTTGTACGACATGGTGGAAGATCTGCAGCAGGAAGTGGGACCGGTTTTTTACGAGCGCATCGATCAGCGGCTCAAATACCCGGTTTCAAAAGAAAAGATGGTATCCAAACTGGTCAACGACCCGCCTGCCTCTCTCGGTGGAGAGCACCTGACCGAGGTTAGCACGATGGATGGCGTGAAGTACATATTCAGCGATGATTCCTGGTTGCTCATCCGCCCTTCAGGCACAGAACCAGTGCTGCGCGTGTATGCGGAGGGCAGAACACCTGAAATGGTCAAGGAACTGCTCAATTACGGAAGGACAATCGCCGATAGCGTGTCCTGAATTTCTACATTCGTTTAAACGAAAAATCCGGGGTTGGGATAATGCAACCCCGGATCAAGTTTAAATAAGAATTACCTGGAGGATAAGCGAAGTTTGCGGCTGAAAACGATGATGGCCACCAGCAATAAAGCCATCCCACCCATCAGCGGCAGGCCAACTTCGTCAGCAAAGCCCGCGTCCGGCAGTTCGGTCGGCGCCACAGTTCCCTGGCCAGCCATCTGCGTCTGAAGCGCCGCTACAGTGGCCATTTCAGCTTCCGAGAGCCCTGTTCCAGCGACCACCGGTGTGTTCGCCACCACTGCCACCACCGGGGTTTTGGTAGGAGCCGCAGTGGGCTGCAGTGCCAGCGCGGTGAGCGCGAGCGCGGTCTGCTGCTGGTTTGCCATGGCAACAGCTGACATCGCCGTGGCGGTGTTGGCAGCGTTGATCAATGCCGCCTGTTCCATGTTTGTCGCGCGCTGATTTGCCAGGTATTTGGGGGCAAAAAGTAGCAACCCCAACAGAGCGAGCAAAAACACGACCCCCAGGATGACGATCACAGTTAGAAAGGTCTTGTTGCCCGACCTCCTTACCGGTTCTGGCGGTAGATCTTCTGTGAAAATTTCCTCATCAAACTGGTCTTCATCAAAATTATTCAGTGCCATGGTTATCCTCCTTCATCGGATGTACCGGTGAATCAATCAATTGCAAGAATCACATCAAGATTAGCCAGGGGGATGATCTCCCTGGAGTTTTCACCAAATATCACGCGCGCAGCAGCAGCGCGCAAACCACTGGGTAATAACGTGAGCCCTGGTAAAAGGCTCTCGATCCGGCCCACCCGGCCTGCATAAGATCCGGTTTGCAGGCGTACTGTCTGCCCGGATGAATAAACAGCCTGATCTTCATAAGGTTCGGCTTCTTCATCAAGTGGAATATACACTTCAGGTCTGTCCCCGGTCAGGCGGTTCCATTTAACCGCGTTGATGGAGACATCGTGCCCGATGTGAGAGGTCAACAGTTTACGAGAAATTTCATCCATGCCGCCTGCTCCGAAACCGCACAGCACGATAACCGCGTACGATTGCTCCAACGCAACCGGTATCAGTGATGAAGAAATTGACCCAAGGATCAATCCCCCGATTCCTTCGCTCGCACCAGCCCTTAAGAATTCTTCCGTGCACGTTCCACCGGCGAGCACGGTTCCGCGGGAGGTCACGCCAAGCGCGGAAGGTTTCAGTTCGCCGGAAAGATTCTCCGAATCACCCACTAATGGTCCGCAACCCAGTTGGGCGTTTCCCCAGACTCCCTGGACGAGCGCACCGTAGCATTGGATGGTTGCGCCGCGTTCAGGAATAACCTGGCTCACCTTGCCAGCCAATCCGGCGTGCAGGGTGATCCTCATGCTTTCAGCCTCGATTAGGATCCTGCCCTTGCTCACAGAAATCACCCTGCCCTCACCGGGTGTGCGGATGACTCGGGAGAACATGCCGCCAGTTTCAGCGATGATGTCATCTTTTTGCAGCACATCACCGGATTTGCGAGTGATAAGTTTTTCGGCTGCAGCCGGGGTTTTAGTACCCAGGGTTCGGGCAACATCCACCAGGTAGTGATGCGCGGGTATTGATGCCTCGGCCACAACATCTGTTGGGGTAACCTTCTGGCCTTCCCTGACATTAACTGAACCGGGAACCGGCAGCAGCCGGTTGCGATTGATGAGGGTTAACGAGTTGATGTGAGTCAGTTGGGCGTACATGTGAACTCCTGCTGCTTATGTTGCAATAAATGTACCATTATGTGCCACCCAGCAGGAATTCCCACTCTTTGATCAGGTCAATTCTTCTCCCGGCATCCTCCGGCAGCCTTATCGGTCGACCGCGCGCGTCCAGCACAACCCCGCAAACACCTCCGGTTACCTTGATCGGCTCGCGGCCAAGCGCCAATTCTTCGATCTCCACGCGGCGTGTCGGGTTGATACGCAATACACCGCCCATCCCCGGCGGTAAAGGAAGCGAGATTATCGAGCCCTGTTTTACTTCGGCTTCAAAATAGTTGCCATCCGGGTAATCCAGGCGTGCGTTCAACAGGGTGCTGCCCATGCGCGCTTTGCTGACCACATTGACCACGGTGGCCAGGTTGGTAAAGGCTGTTGATTCCAACACCTGCACCGCCAGCAAAGGATTGGTGCCCGCGATCACCCCTAACAGGGGAAGGATGCCGTGCTTATCCAGGATCAGCGGGCTGATGCCCAACGGCTGGATGCCATCCAGCGCTACAAACAGAGACTGCACCGGGGTGACCACGTGGTTGATGGCAGAACCGCTGAGCAGGATGGGTTCGTAACGCGAAGATGGAAGCGCGTCGCGCTGCTCCATTTCCTCCATCATCAAACGCAGCACCTGGCGCAGCGCTGCCCGTTCAATCGCGGATTCTCGCACAGTCGACGCGACAGCGTGCGGGTACAGCGTACGATTCCAAAGATAATCGCTTACCTCAACGTCGGTTGGAGGATCTGTCAACCAACGGGAGATCTCCCGGGTATCGCTTCGCAGCAGCAGTTCCTCGATGGCGCTGCCCATACCAAGGTTGAAGGTGTTGAGGGTTGATACCCTGTCATTCGCAAAAGCTGCCATGGAGTAGGTCGCGCCGACATCCATGCCCAGCACACCCTTGAGCGGGTCATATTGGCGGCCAAGGAATTTGATGACCTGGTGAAAACCCTGGTTCGTCAGCTGTGGAGGTGCCGTACAGAGAGGAGCGATGCGCTTGAGCCCGCCTACCCGTTCAAGGGTCTGCTCCAATACCATCGCGTTCAACTCAGTCAACGCGGGGTCGAGGTTCTCCACCTCCAGGGTTGGGCGAATGTTGGGGGCTACGCG
>CAYMGO010000077.1:7466-8721 GCA_964390015.1 uncultured Anaerolinea sp.
GGACGCCGGTCATTAATACCGATGGATTCCACCAGGTTCGCATAAGTGGCATAAGCCAGTTTCTTTGCTGATTCAAGGGATACATCGTTCAGCAGCCCCACCGCCACCAATTTGAGCGTGGGAGCACAAGATGTGGTGATAAAGAACTGGTCTACCCCTTCACCAGAAGATTGGGAGGGGAGGATCAAGCCTCCGTTCTTTTCCAGGAGGAGGCGTCCGGTGATCTCCTGAAGACGCGTGATCACTTCGTATATTGCATCCCCGATATCAAATGTCGGTTCGGTGTGCGTGGATGGTACCGCGCTTGAGGCGATCAACCGGTAGCTGTTTTCAACCACTTCGAACAGGAATCCCCGCGTGTTCGCGCTGCCAATCTCCAAACCAAATACGGTCTTTGCCTGAGCTATCGTTGTTTTCATCATCCTCTACTTCACCCAGGTTGTGATCGTGCTGATGAGAAAATCAGAGCGCTCGACCAAAGCGGTGATGGCAGCGGTCAACACACCCGCGAACACCGCACCCAATGTGATGGCAATGAGTACCTTGCCAATGGAAGACAGCATGGCAATTGCCCAATGTGGCCGCGGGTCCTTCCCCTTCACCTTGCGTGCGGAGAAAGTAAAGTAAAACAATGTTGCCAGCGTGCCCAACAGGAAAAAGATCCCCTCAACGATCACCAGCACGCGTGAAGCTTCCGGTTGTGTTGCGGAGATATCAAAGAAAGCCAGCGCTCCTTTTACCTGCCCGAAAAGTGTGCCTAGAACCGCGCCGCCAACCGCCACCGCTGCGCCCACTCCCACTAACAGTGCCATGGATGAATTCCCCAAGCGGCTCAGCCGCGGTGAGAGCTTCATCAACAACAACCCTGAAAGGAGAAGCGGAACCAGGGTCAACCTGGCACCCTGCAGCAGCGGTACTGCCAGGCGTGCAAGCAGTACCTGGTAGATGATGACCACTGTGAAATAACCGGCCGTCATGCCAACGAATAACGCAGAGACGAACCTGAAGAATGGGTTATCACCCAGCAGGAAACTGAACACCAGCAGCGTGAGAATGAAGCTGATGACCAGCCAGATGATCTCGGTATCAAATGCCATCAGCTTCCCCCTTTCTTATCTTTTACAACACTGGATGAGCCCGCAAGGCTGACCAGTCCCCCAATAAAGATCAGCAGCACCGCGGTAAGCATCGCCAACTGGTAAGAGGTGAAGTTGTTGGAGACCTTACCAGGTACCTGGCGGATCAACTGGTACGA
>CAYMGO010000078.1:0-8628 GCA_964390015.1 uncultured Anaerolinea sp.
TGCGACCAGGGGTTGCTGTTCCAGTACATCGACCACAGCATGGAGGGCAGGCCTTTTTCAACATGGCGTTCCTCCCAGGCGATCTGTCGCAGCGCGCGGAAAACCCCCGGGATATCCACCCCGCGCGGGCAGGTCACCTGGCACTGAGCGCAGGTGGTGCAAAGCCACAGTTCCTGGTCGATCTGGTCAATGCCGAGCTGCGCTTTCCGCAGCAGAGTGCGCACGGGCAGCCCATCCTCGCGCACCAGCCCCCACGGGCAGGCTGCGGTGCACTCGCCGCACTGGAAGCACAGCGCCGCGTCCCCGTTCGTCAGTTCGAGCAGGCGCTGCCAAAGAGCGTCATCGAGGATCAGCGCATCGTCATTTGTCATTCTTGCTGTGTCTCCTTATCACCTCATCCATTTCGGTGATCTTCTCGGCGAATTCCTTGCCCTCAGCTGCTGAGATCCAGCGCAGCTGCAGCCGTTCAGGCGCGATGCCTTTGTTCTGGAACTTGCGCTGCCAGTTCTGGAAGCGTTTATCCGTGAGACGGTTGGCATAGTTGTAGTGACAATCTGACCCGGTTTCAGTTAGGCGGCAGCCGGTGACCAGCACCGCGCCCGCGCCCTGCTCAAAGGCACGTGCCACAAAGTTTTCCTCGAACCGCGCCGAGCACATGGTGCGGATGACGCGCGCCGAGGTGGGATACTGGCGCTTCTCTATTCCGGCCAGGTCAGCCCCGGCATATGAGCACCAGTTGCAGGTGAACACAAGGCATTTCTGTTCCGGGTTCTCAGCCAGCGCGGCATCCACCTGCGCCAGGATCTGCTTGCGCGTGAAGTAGGGCATCTCGATGGCTTGCACAGCGCACTCGGCGGCGCAGGTGCCGCAGCCCATGCAGGCGGCTTCCAGAATCTTCACCGTCCCGCCCTTGCCGGGCAGGCCGATCTGTTCAATGGCGTTAAAGGGGCAGACCTTCACACAGCGCATACAGCCCACGCACAGTTCCGAAATAAGGTGCGCGGTCAGCGGCTCCTTTTCGATCACACCGCGTGCCAGCAACGCGCCGGCCTTACCGGCAGTGGCCAGCGCCTGCGCGATCGACTCGCGGATATCCTTGGCGCCCTGGCTGGTTCCCGCCAGGTACACCCCCTGGATGGCGGTCTCCGCCGGTCCAAGTTTGGGGTGCAGTTCCATGTAAAACCCGTCTTCACTGCGCGAGAGCTTCAGCTGGTCAGCGAGGTTATCTTCAACCGGGGTCAATCCTGTCACCAGCACCAGAAGGTCAGTGTCGATGCGAATCTTCTGATGGAGCAGTTCATCATAGAAGATCACCTGACCATCCTGCCAGGTGATGGCCTCCTGCGGGGGCAGGTCGGTGTAGCGGAAGAACTGCACACCGGCTTTCATCGCTGCCTGGTACAGTTCCTCGGCGTTGCGGCTGTAGGTGCGGATGTCCTTGCTGATCACGCGCACCTGCGCTCCTGTTTCGCGCAGCCGCAGCGCCTGGTGGATCATCGAGGTGCAGCAATAACGTGAGCACCCCGCGCTGCCCTGGCGCGAACCCACGCATGAGATAAAGGTTACTTTCTTAGCTGCCGGCGTGCCGCTTTGCATGATCTTCTCGAGGTCGAGGTTGGTGATCACACGCGGGTCGTTTCCGTAATCGAACTCCTGCGGTTGGTAAGTAGCCGAACCGGTGGCCACAACCACCGCGCCAACGCGCAGCGTCTCGCCGCTGCTAAGCCGGGCAGAGAAATCACCCACCAGCCCGCCGATCATCTCGATGGTGGTGTTCAAGTGAATGTGCACGCGGCTTTGCTTCAGCTCACGTTCCTTGGCGGCGATCATCTCGGCCGCGCGAATGCCTGCCGGTGCGATGGTATCGAGGTGGTTCAGCAGCCCGCCCAGGCGTGAACCTTTTTCGACCAGGTGGGTGGTGAACCCCTGCTGCGCCAGCGCCGCTGCGGCCGTCATGCCGGCGATGCCTCCGCCGATCACCAACGCGTTTTGTTTGACTTCAAGGTGAGAAACGGAGAGTGGCGTCAACAACCGGGCTTTTGCCACCGCCATTGCCACCATTTCCATAGCCTTGATGGTGGCCTTCTCCTTGTCATGCTTGTGCACCCACGAATCCATGTTGCGGATATTGGACATCTCCAGCAGGTAGGGGTTCAGCCCGGCGCGGCTGAGCACGTCGCGGAAGATGGATTCATGCGTCTTGGGGGAACAGGCCGCGATCACCACGCGGGTAATGCCTTCACGGCGGATGATCTCTTCGATCTCCTGCTGCGTGTTGCCGGCGCAGGAGAACATCTGGTTGCTGGTGTAAATCACGTCTGGCAGCGTGCGTGCGTATGCGGCCACGCGTTCCACATCCACCACGCCGGCGATGTTGCTGCCGCAGTGGCACACAAAGACACCGACGCGCGGGGTCTCGATATCAGGAATGGGTTCAACCAGCGGCGGTTCAGGCCAGCTGCGGGAGGTGAGGTGGCGCATCGAGAGCGCGGCTGCCCCGCTGCCCTCAGCAACGCTGTCGGGAATGTCTTTGGGACCCGAGACGCAGCCCGCGGCGTAGATGCCTGGGCGGGTGGTCATCACCAGCCCACCGGCGGTCTCGTTGGAAAGGATGAACCCATCCGGATCCATTTCAATGCCCAGGCGGGCAGCCAATTCCTCCAGCCCGGGTGGCGGGAGGACGGCGTTGGCCAGCACGACCATGTCGAAGGGCGCGTCGCGCCTGGCGGCGCTCTCGATATCTTCGTAGACCACACTGATGCGCCCGTCGTTGTTGTTGGTAATACGCGCCGGCCGGCCGTGAATGAACCTGGCTCCCTGCCCCTGCGTGCGCTGGTAGAAGCCGTCAAAGCCCTTGCCGTACGCGCGGATATCCATGTAGAGCACGGTCACGTCGGCTATGCCGTGGTCCAGTGCCTGGTAGGCGTGCTTGATGGAGTACATGCAGCAGAAGCGGGAGCAGTGGTGGGCATGGCGCTGGTCGCGTGAGCCGACGCACAAAACGAAGAGGATATTTTGAGGGTGTTTACCATCAGAAGGTCGGATGATCTCGCCGCCGGTCGGGCCGGCTGAGTTGATGAGCCGTTCAAATTCCAGTGCGGTAAGGATATCCGGGTGCGTGCCGTAGCCGTATTCCTTCAACGCCCTCGGGTCGAGCATGTCATAACCGGTGGCGAGGATGATGGCGCTCACTTCGCGTTCGACCATCTTCTCGTGCGGCAGCATGAAATCGATGGCACCTGGCGGGCAGACCTGCTGGCAGTGGTTGCAGGGTATGTAGTTTGGCGGCTCGTTGAGGCAGCGCGCCATGTCGATTAGGTAGGCACCCGGCACCGATTGGGGGATGGGAGTATAGATCGCCTTACGCGCCGCCATGCCCGAATCGAACTCATTGGGCAGCGCCACCGGGCAGACGGTGGTGCATTCGCCGCAGCGCGTGCACGCGTCAGTGACATAACGCGTTTGTTGACGGACCTGCACTCTGAAGTTGCCGGGTTCGCCTTCCACCTTTAATACCTCAGCCAGTGATAGGATCTCGATGTTCGGATGCAGTCCAACTTCGGACATTTTTGGTGCTTCGATGCAGATGGAGCAGTCGAGGGTCGGGAAGTTTTTGTCCAGCACTGCCATCACCCCGCCGATGGTCGGTGCGCGTTCCACCAGCACGACCTTCGCTCCGCCCCTGGCGAGGTCCAGCGATGCCTGGATACCGGCGATGCCGCCGCCGATGACCATGACAGCGTCGCTCATTTTCCGCCCCCTTCAACAAATTTCAAAACCGGGTGCTCAAAGCCGGCCGCGAAGGCTTTCAAATTCAGCGGCAGGGTCTTGGGCTTCACCGAACCGGCGATGGCTTTTTCCACGGCATCAGGTGTGATCAGACCAGTGACAGCAGTGAAGTAGCCTACCATCACCACGTTGGTCACCACGCGTCTTCCCAGTTCCTCCGCCAGCCGGGTGGCGGGGATGCAGTAGGGATTGTCGCCGTTGGCGGGGACGACCAGGTCACTTTCAATGATGATGAGCGCGTCATCTTTGGCTGTTTGCCGGAAATGAGAGTAACCCTCAGTGGAGAGTGCAACCAGAATATCAGGATGCTGCACGAATGGATAATCGATGGGCTCATCTGAGATCACCAGGTTGACGCTCGAAGCGCCCCCGCGCGCCTCCGGGCCGTAGGATTGGGTCATTACGGCTTCGTAATTGCTGTAAATGCTGAGGGCTTTGCCCAGGATATAGCCTGCAAGGGCAACACCCTGTCCGCCGAAGCCTGATATGCGAATCTCTTTCCTCATATTAACTGTCTCTCATCTGTTTTGTTACACGTCAGGTTTGGGGTAAATGAACCGGCTGGTAGGCAGGGCGGTTGCGGTCGATAAATTTACCGATCATGATCGGCTTATCTTCACGCAGGTCGATAACCAGGTCATCCGCGCGCACATCGCCATCCTGAACCAGCACGCAGCGACTGCGGTACATTTCCATTTCCTCCAGGCCGTCATTGATATTATTGGATTTTCCAAATCCGATGGGGCATGGGGCCAGCACTTCGATAAATGTGAACCCCGGTTTCGCAAAGGCTTCAAGGATGGCGCTCTTCAATTGCCTTGCATGCAGGGTGGTCCAGCGCGCAACGTAATTGGCACCGGCCGCACCCAGCAGGTAAGGCAGGTTAAACGGCATTTCAGGGTTGCCGTACGGCGCGGTGGTGGCCTGCGCCCCTTTGGGGGTAGTGGGGCCGAACTGCCCGCCGGTCATGCCGAAGTTGAAATTATTGATGCAGATCACCTTGAGGTCGATATTGCGCCTGGCAGCATGGATGAGGTGATTGCCGCCGATGGCTACCAGGTCGCCATCACCACTGAACACAGTCACCATCAGTTCCGGCCGTGCGAGTTTGACGCCGGTGGCGAAGGGAATAGCCCGTCCGTGGGTGGTGTGATAAGAGTCGAGGTTCATGTACCCCGCCACCCTGCCTGAGCAGCCGATGCCGGAAACTACTATATGCTTTTCCACCGGCAATCCGGAATCCAGTATGGCCTGCGCGTAGCAGCGCATGGCGATGCCGATACCGCAACCCGGACACCAGATATGCGGCATGCGGTCGGCGCGAATCAGCTCATCCATTGGATGGTTTTCCACGAACTGCACAGAATTCATCCGGCGGCCTCCTGTATGGCCTGCAGGATCGGGTCCGGCGGGATCATCGCGCCGCCGGCATGGAACACACCTTTGACCCGACGGCCAATGCTGCGCTCGATTTCACGGCTGATCTGCCCGAGGTTCATCTCTGCCACGATGATGACCCTGGCGTTGGCAGCGGCTGCCTGCACGCGTTCCTCGGGGAATGGCCACAATGAGATCAGGCGCAGCAACCCGGCGCGGATGCCCATGGCGCGCGCATCACGCACGGCACGCCGGGCAGACCGGGATGTGCAACCGTAAGAAATGATCAGGATATCCGCATCTTCGAGGTTAAATCCCTCTGTGAGCATCAGGTCATCGCGGTTGACGCGAACTTTGTTCACCAACCGGGTAACCAGTTCGTGATGCGTGTCCGCGGTCATCTCAGGGTAACCGCGTTCATCGTGCGTCAACCCGGTGTAATGAATTTTGTAACCGTCTCCAGCGTGTGCCATAGGCGGAACCAGGTCAGGTTCCGTTATTTCGTATGGTTTGAAAGGCACGCCAGGCGGCATGGCAGGGCGTTTGCGCTGCCACAGGTGAATCCCTTCGGGCGGCGGGATCACCACGCGCTCGACCATATGCCCCACGACTTCATCCGCCAGCAGGAAGACCGGCAGGCGGTAGCGGTCAGCCACGTTGAAGCAGTGAATGGTCAGGTCAAACATCTCCTGGGGTGACCAGGGAGCGTATGCCACCGACTCGTAATCGCCATGGCTGCCCCAGCGCGCCTGCATCACGTCAGATTGTCCGGGCATGGTCGGCAGGCCGGTGGAGGGCGAACCGCGCATCACATCGACGATCACGCAGGGGATCTCCATCATCATCCCGAGACCGATATTCTCCAGCATCAGGCTCAAGCCTGGTCCAGACGTGGCGGTCATGGCGCGCATCCCGGCGGCGGAAGCCCCCAGAATTGCCGCCATGCTGCCCAGCTCATCCTCCATCTGGATGAAAACGCCACCCACCTCAGGCAGTCTGCGGGATAAATGTTCCGCCACCTCGGTGGAGGGAGTGATCGGGTAGCCCGCGAAAAAGCGGCAGCCGGCGGCCAGAGCGCCTTCAGCGCAGGCTTCGTCGCCATTCATGAAGTGACGCCCGGTCAGTACGGTTTCAGCCATTGACCGTGTCCTCAAGGAGTTGCGTGGTGAAAATGGCGAACTCCGAGCAGATCAGCGTGCAGAATTCGCAGTGAACGCAGTCTTTTTCTTTACCTTTAACGATCATCGGGTAATGGTAACCCTTGGCGTTCATCTCACTGGAGGTTTCCAGCACGCCCTGCGGGCAGAAATGAACGCACAGCTCGCAGCCCTTGCATCGGTCCGGTATGAGGAAAACCTGGCCGTGAGGAATATTGATTTTATCGATGTTGAGGGGCTTGCGGTCGAATACTCTCACCGGGTGGTCCTTATAACCTGTATTCTGCTGGTGTTTCAGGTTCATTATACAGGTGATTAATAATCGGGTTACTTGTCACAAGCAATGCAACAAGAGACTATCAACTAAAAATGGTTGCGCTCGAGAGGTTTTCTGCTTCGTGATCCAGCGGCTAATAGAGGAAGATGAATGCCTAACTGTTTTTCTCCAGATAAGCTTTGATGGCTGCAACCGTGCCCGCTTGGTTGAGGATGTTCATGTGAGTACAGCCAGCGATGCGTTCCAGTTCTGTGTTCGGGATCAGTCCGGCAATCTCTTTTATGTGATCTTCTTTGATCATCTCCTCCTCGGCGTAGAGGATTTTCATGCCGGTGCGGATCTCTTTCAATTCATCAGCGCTGATGCCGATGTCGTTCAACATCAGGTCGAAGCGCATCACCAACTTGCGCGTGGGCAGCCCAATGCGGCTGAGGAACTTCCACAGCTTTGAAAGTCGTGTGAACAAGCGAAGGGTCTTTTCCTCGGTGCCGCTGGCCAGGTAGTTCGGCGAGATGGCTACGATGTGCTCGAACAGGTGAGGGGCGTTCTTGGCGAGAAGCAGCGCGATGTTGCCGCCGTCGCTGTAGCCCACCAGGTGGGTTTTGCTGATGCCCTGCGCCTGGCAGAAATTGATCACATCCTGGCAGAACTGCGGGATAGTGTACTCTGTGTCAACTGATTGGCTTTGTCCGTGACCGCGGCTGTCCAGCGCAAAAGTATGGTATTCAGTGAAGAATTCTTCCTGGTAGCGCCTGAAGATCTTCTTGCTTTCCGAATTCCCGTGCAGCAGCAGCAGGTTGGGTCCGCTGCCGGCTTCGTGGTAGGCTATCCTGATATCCGGCAGGTCAATGTACTGTGTTGGTAGGTCGGTCATAAAGGTACCTCCAGGGAGTATTAAAATGGCTTGAAGAGGTTGTAGCTGGTCTGGTCCTCATCCACCGCGTATCCCAGGTTCTGATACAGTTTCAGCGCGCCGCTGAGGTTTTCCGCGTCAACCGAAAGGTGTGTGTGATCCATACCCATTGCGCGGAACATACGAATGCTCTCTGCGATGAGGGCGCTGGCAACCCCCTTGCCGCGCCATTGGCGGCCTACGGAAATATTTTCTGTATATCCACGTTTGCGATTGTAAGTTCGGTTTTCTTCCTCATCCAGCATGTTTTGCACGATCCCTGCCACCCTGTCACCATCCCAGGCGATCTTCCACAGTTCAGGTTTAAACATGCGGTCATTTTGCCAGGCCTCGAACATATCCTCAGAGGGTTCGGAGTATCCCCAATGATCTCTGAAAGCTTCGTTATCTGCGTTCCAAATCGTGCGGTAATGGGCAGGCTCAACCGGTCTGATCTCCAGGCCGGAGGGGAGCGGGTGATCATCCAGCGGCAGGTCGATGGGGCGGTTCATCCCAAAGAAGTAGCGCTCGACTGAATACCCTTTCTGCTGCAGAAACTTCACCGTTTCAATGGCTTTCTTTTTGCGCCAGATTCGGAAACGTCGATCCATGCCGGTGTGTTTTTCAGATGCGATTTCCTTACACTTTTCCTCGGCGTACTGCAGCATCAAAGAAGCAATCCCGCGTCCCCAGTAATCCTGTTTCAGAGTGCCAAACGGGTAATGGATGATTTTGCCGTCCGGTTCGCTATCCCAGGAGTAACCAAAATAACCGACGGGAATTTCCTCTACCTCAACGAAGAGCAATTGGTGGTTAATGTCGTAATTCTTGGTCCATTTTTCATCATTTTTCATGTCTTCCAAAGTCATCACGTGATCAATGCCGTTGACCACTTTACAGGCGTTGAAGATGTCCAGTCGCACCTGGTGGTCTTCTTCGCCGGCGAAGTGGCGGAAGCGCAATCCTGGAACCGTATTGAGAGATTCCCAATCCACATACCTTTTCTGCGTGTTCATCTCAAATCCTTCCATAGAACCAGTGGTCATTTAACGACAAAATTATTATACGGCGATATCAGAGAGAACTAACGAAATCATCAAAAGCTAATGGTAAAGAATTCTTAAAATATGCCAAAA
>CAYMGO010000079.1:0-2685 GCA_964390015.1 uncultured Anaerolinea sp.
CCCCTCATCGCGCATGGGCAAATGGTCCGCCGGGTTGATACTCGGCGCGCTCGCCGTCTTTTTACTGCTTGTGCTATTCGGTGAGCTGCTCAACGTGCTGCCGGAGGAGCTGATCAGCGTCTCCACGATGCTGGCCATCGCCGCCGCCATTATGGCCGCCATCAGCGGGCTCTCCGCGCTGGTGCGCTTCAAAGACCGCTCCGTGCTGGTGTACGCCGCGGTCATCCTCGGCCTGGCGGTCATCGTCCTCGTCCTCACCAGTGTCTGGGGAGATATGTGACCGGTTTTCGTTCATCCAGCACGGATTATGCGTACCCGAGAGAATTTCGAGAGGTAAAAATCACGAAGTGAAAGACCTGGACTTTGATACTTCGTGCACACCACAGTGTGACCATGTAGCGGCGGTCAGGAATCAACCTGTACCAACCGGCGGGAAAATGTGCAATAATGAAAGCGATGAACCCTAACCTGCGCCTGCAGCAGCTCACCGAAGAACTCGTCCGGCCCTCGCTGCTATCGCTCGTCCTCAAGGCTGCCTTTATCGCGCTGGTAGCGTTTGGCGGACCGGCCGGCGCGCTGGCGGCCATCTTCCCGCGCGCCTTCTTCGGGCTCACCGCCTACGTTGTCTGTCCGCGCGGCAGCGAGATGCAGTACGAAGAGTGGTACGACGGCGAATCCAACCAGGTGCGCATGTACTGCGTAGACCCGGCTGGCGGAGAGGCAGTCGAAGACACCCTCCTCGCGCTGGCGGTGTGGCTGGGCGCCTTCTTCCTGGCGTTCTTCTACCTCGCGCTGGCGGTGCTGCTCATCCTGCGCGCGCGCAACCGCAGGAAGTACGGCGTGGACACGTAAAGTTCGCTTTCTCCACCGCGGCTCGCATCAACAGCAGGCATAAGGAGGAATTATGAAGAAAAAGCGCACATTACTTATTCTCATAACGGTACTAATCCTCTCCACCCTGGCCTGCGATACGGGCATAAGAAACCCGGGCTTATACGAAATAGTACGGAGAGGTTACTTAGTAAAAGGAAAAGAAGACCCGCCGCCGCAGGTCATCATCGTGCCGAATGAAGACGAAAACATGCCAGCGCAGCCAACGGAGATCCCGCAGGATGGCGAACCGCCCATCGTCATCGAGATCCCCGAAAACCCCGCCCCGGTGAACCCCCCGGCGGCTGATGAGAAAGCTCCCCTGCCGGATGCACCGGTGACCTATACCGGAGATATGTCCGGGATGCCCGTCAGCATGACCGTCGATTTCCAATCCGGTGAAGTAACCGGCAGCGGCAGCTACACGGATAATAACAGCTTCACCACCATCGAAATTGAGGGGGCAATTGACACCACAACCCTCACAGTAACAACCACATATTCCGGTACAACCGCTTCCACTGAATACGGCTTACAGGCAGCGATCTCCGGGGCAATTTTCGGCCCGGTCAGCGCGGATTACAGCACATTTTCAGCCAGCTGGGTGAACGAAAGCGGCGACAGCGGTAAGTTCATAGCCCTGCGCTAGTTTTGACAGCCAGGCAAATTGGTTGGCAAGTTCAAGCGCCGGAAGGCCGGCATCGGAACACAGGCATCACATTCTACAACGCGGCTCGCATCAACAGCAGGCAATTGGAGGAAATATGCGCAAGCTGTGGAAACCTCTTTCGTGGCTGATGGTGGTGGTGCTGTTCATCATCGCCACCGGTTGTGGACCGAGACCTTGGGAACAGTACGGCATGTCGCAGGAGGACTATGAAAGGCTGAAGGATGAACTGGGACCTGACGCTTTTCCGCCGATTACAGATCCAAAGCCTGGCAAGGAACCCCCGGGTAGTTTTGCCCCCGGCGGGGCTCACACATCTGCGAATGACCCCACCCCCATCATTATCGTCATCACCTCCGCTGCCCCTGCCGATAGCGCCGGGTTGGGCTTAAAACCGGTGCGCTTCCGCAACCTGGGGCGGCTGCCCTACACCGTGATGCCCGCCAGCTACACCCTGCCGGATGGCACGCCGGGCGTTCCGGCCAATACCTCCACGGTGGCGTTTCCGGGGGGCAATCCCAGCAGCTATCTCAGCCTGCCGCTGGGAACTTACACCTGGTGTTACTACTGGGAGCTGGGCGACACCAACGGAGACAGCATCACGGATTACGCCCACGCCATCTCCCCCTACCCGCTCGGGTTGAACGCGAACTCCAATGATAATGTGGACCTGGCGGTGAGCGTTGACCTGTTCGCCCCGGCGGCCAGCGGCGAAAAGCCCGGCCCCTGCGCGCCGGTGGAGCAGCTTGCAGGGCAGCCTGGAGAGCAGCCAACCGTTCAGCCCCCGGCGGCTCCGGCCGTTGAGATCACCATGGTCTCCTCCCTGCCCCGCGAACCCATCACCTACCAGGCTGATGTTGGAGGTGTTCCGCTGGTGATGACCGTTGACTTCCAAACAGGGACGGTCACGGGTACATTCAGCATCGGTGGAGAAAGTTACATGAACACTGAGGTCAGCGGGGGCTTCCTATCAGCAACGCGGAACGTCACGGCTACCTACGAGGGCATCGCCGGCGCCACCTTCCTTGGCAAGGAATGGGCAACCTACGGCACGATCGAGGGCACCGTCAGTGAAGACTACGGCAGCATCACCGGAGTGGCGGTCAACGATGAGGGAGAATCTTTTGAATTTACGGCATACCGGTAAA
>CAYMGO010000079.1:2785-8541 GCA_964390015.1 uncultured Anaerolinea sp.
TTGAGCGGCGCGGTGGTGATGTAGCCGATGCGGATGGTGTGCGGCTGCTGCGGCACCCATCCGGTGATCACCACGTTGAGGTAGATGATACCGTTCATCCTCGAAGGCACATCCGGGTCAGGTTCCTCGACCACGGAGGTGTAAAGGTCGCTGTTAAAATCCTCGCCGTCGATCTCGAGGAAGAAATCGACGTAAGGCCTGTTTTGCTCAAGCGTGGCCATATCGATGGCCCCCCAGCCGGTGCTGACAAACAGCTTGATCTCGGATGGGACGTCAAAGGTGTATTCAAAAGGCGCGGCGACCTCGTAAAACCGGTTGGCTGAGATGGCCGCCGGGCAGTCTTCAGGGTAGTTCGGGCAGGGCAGCAAGGTCAACCTGGCAGGTTCGGGGGTGGGGGTTTGGGTGGGGGTGGCTGTTGGAGCGGCGGTAGGCGGCAGGGTAGGCCGCGGCGTGGCGGTGACGTAAACCACCGCGGGGGCGGTCGGCTCCAACGGTGGATTCCCGCCGCCGATGGTATCCGCGAGGTTGCAGCCCAGAATCGCGAGGGTGAACATGCTGATCAGAACAAGGCGAGTGACGGTTGTGCGCTTCATGATTCATCCTCCAGGAGGTATGATCTACTCAGTAATTCCATTCGCATCACGGGGCAGGCGGGCAGCCGCCATCCGGACAGATATGGAAGGTCTTTATAATGTTGAAACCCTGCTCATAATCATCCCAACCATCGTTAAGATCAGCGGTAAGTGAATATCCAATGCGCACGGTGTGCAGCTCTCCCGGAACCCAGCCGGATACCACCACCTGGAGATAATAATACGCATTGTTCTTTGAGGGGTCATCCGCATCAGGCTGCAGCCCCGATGTCGTGTAGAGTTCACTGAAGTAATCCTCGCCGTCAATCTCGAAGGTGAAGTCAATGGCAGGTTTGTTCTGAGCCATAATTTCCTCGTTCAGCGTTGTCCATCCTGTTACTAAAAGTAGCTGTGTCGACGATGGGATTTCAAAAGAAAATTCCCAGGGAGGATCAGCCATATCGTAAAACTCGCGCACATTGACCGCCCCAGGGAAGTTTTCCAGCACCGGGCAGGGCAGCACGGTGAGACCGGCTGAGGGCACCAGCGGCGCGGCCGGGGGATTGACAGGAAGCGTCTGCGCGGGGTTTCCGGCTGCCGGTGTGGCGGTAACCAGCAAGACCACCGGTGAAGTCGGTTTTGCATCCGAGCTTCCGCCGCCTATCGTATCCAACAGGTTGCAGCCTAATGCCGTGACCAGGAGAATGGTGATCAGGGTAAGACGAAAGAATGTAAAGCGTGTCATGGGTCCTCCTTCCGGAAGAAACCTCACGGATTTTCAATCTCAAAAATCATGGCGCGGGCGGGCAGCCGCCATCCGGACAGATGTGCAGGGTGTGGGTAAACTCATCACCGGCGTCAAAGCTGTACCTGCCATTGTTAATCGACCCCAGCACTTCATAACCAAAGCGCAGCGTGTGCGGCTGCTGCGGCAGCCATCCCGCGATGGTGGCGCTCATGGTCTTCATGCTGTCGATCTGTGTTTCATCAAGAATGTAGGGCTTGGTCTCAAGGAAGGTGAATTCCTCCTTAAAGCAATCCTGCCCATCCAGCTCGAGGATGAACCTGATGCTGGCCAGGTTCTGCTGCAGGGTGGCATCGTCAACCGCGTTCCACGAAACACTCACATACAACTGCGTGCCCGCGGGCATGTCAAAGGTTTCTTCGTTAGGGGGACCGATTTCGATGAAGGTGATGTAATGCTCCGAATCCGGGCAGTTCGTCAGCCGGTCGGGGCAGGGCTGCAGCACCAGGCCACCGGGAACAGCGGGAGTACTGGTGGATAACGGAATGGGGGTTAAGGTAGGTTCCGGCGGCAGGGTTGGCGCCAGGGTTGCTGTTGGCTCGCCCGCCACAATGATGTAGATCGGCTCCTGTGCAGCAGGTTCCGGTGCGGCATCCTCCCCACCGATGATACGGCTGGCGGCATCCGTGAGAACGCATGCAAGCATCGCCAGCAGCAACAGTATTGCGATGAGAAAGCGGACGGCATTTTTGCGTTTCATGGGGGTCCCTCTCTGCCTGATTACCTGAGAATGGGAGCGTTGAAACTGCGATGGATGAAAAGAAATTTGATATATAAGATTATACAACTTGGGAGTAAATTTCAGACACCTGTTCCGCTTAACCGCTTGGAATTTGCTGAAAACGGCAGAAAAAGTGCTGCCCTTTTGTCATCAAGTCCCCCAGGTTGATCGAACTGCCAGTCTACTCAACCGCTGTGTCAGGGTGGGCAGCAGTCAACTCAGAAGTGAGCATTTCACGCCGTTTGATATCCGCCAGCATTTCGGGTGTGAGCGTCTTCAGCTTGAGGATGTGCCAGGATACACCAGCAGCAATCGCCAACAGCAGCGCGCGCAACCACCAGTTCTCGATGATAAAAATCGTTGAGTAACCGATGGTCAGGTATAGAAATGCCAGCGCAACCACCTTGGAGCGCAGCGGCACAGCGCGGTAGAGGCGATAATTGCGGATGAAGGGTCCAAAAACACGGTGAGTGGTGAGCCAAAGGTAAAGCCGACCGGAACTGCGCAGGAACATGGCAGCCGCGAGCAGCAGGAACGGCGTGGTGGGAAGCACCGGGACGAACACGCCCAGCGCACCGAGGGCAAGGAAGAGCAGCCCGGCGGCGAGGAAAAGCTTTCGGCGGATTTCAACAGGGTCCATAGTGGAGTCTAGTATACCCTATGGCTGGAGGGAATGCTTTGTGGTTGGTTAATGATAACAAGCCGTGCAGGTAAAGTACAACGGCCGAATCGGGTTAAACGAAGACCCCGGAGTGACAAACCGGGCTCCGGGGTCTTCAAATAATTTTCAACGACAAGGAATCATTCGCACCAGAACTCGACCTCATCACCATTTCCCGCAGTACCAGATGTTGAAGCGCCGCCGCAACCATAAGCCGTGTAACTGTACTCGCCTGAGCAAAGTTCGAGCGTGCGCGTACCAGCGGCTATGTAGAAGGTGTATTTGGCAGGACCGGTAAAGTACATGGTCACCTGGGCGCCTGTGTCATTCTTTATGTTAATGGAAGTACCCAGTTCACAAGCCACAGTAGGCGTGGGTGGCACAGCGGTCGGCTGCGGTATGTATGTGTTGGTGGGCGCAGTAGTGGGTGTAGCGGTGGGTGGTGGAACGGGAATGATCTTATAAGTGGCTTCGTAGACCGTGCCAGCCGGGTATGTCTCCCAACCATCAAAGACCTCATCCAGGAACGTGAATCCGATACGCACTGTGTGAGGTTTACCTAATTCCCAGCCTTCCAGGATGTAACCAAAAGCAACTGAAGAGCGTGTTAGTGAGGGATTATTTGAATCGACCACATAACCTTTGGAAATATCGCCGTCTGCCAGATACGATTGACCGTCAATATCAAAGAAGAAGTTCATCGCTTTCATGTTTTGTTCAAGCGTCACATCGTCAATGGCTATCCAGCTATAACGGAAGTACAAAGGCGTATCGAATGGCACTTCCACCTCATGTTGACTACCCGGAAGCACTTCCTCATCAATAAATTCAATAACATTTTTAGCACCCGGGCAATCCTCAGGGAAGGCACATTGATTAAAATTTACCGGTGATGGCGGTGTGGGGGTTGGGGTATCAGTAGCCTCCGGCGTATAAGTCGGTGTGAAAGTATTGTACGGGGGCAAAGGTGTATTTGTACTGGTGGTGATCGGTGTTGATGTATTTGCGGTGAGAAAATCCGGAAGCTTTACATTACCCGGGCTGCAGGAAGTGATGAGAAATAATAACAGTAACAAAATTGTAATTAAGAAACCCGAATGATAACGCATATGAAATAACTCCTCTCGTATCCTGCTAAATCAGCAGTAATTACCCAAGGTGCCTTTGCGATGAAATTCAGAAAAAGATTTTTGCGCGGTTATGTTATTGAAAATCCAATTAAATTATACAGGGAATCAGCGGTTTCGAAAAATAATAACTCAAAAATCCTAAGAAATTGCCCCCTCAAAGACTATGATGCTATTTGAAATTCCCGTTTCAAGGCGCTGCAAGCTGCGTGATAACCGCACATACCGTGAACGCCGCCGCCGGGGGGTGTGGCTGAGGAACAGAGGTAAACCCCAGCCAGGGGTGTGGCATAGGAATCCCAGCGCGGTACGGGTCGAGTGAAGAGCTGGCCCAGGTCCTGGGCGCCGGTGTTGATGTCTCCACCGACGTAATTGGCATTGTAAACCTCGTACTCAGCCGCGCTGCGCGTGCTGTGCGCCAGGATGACCTGGTGAAAGCCGGGAGCAAAGCGCTCCACCTGGTTCTCGATGATGGCGCGCATATCAAACGTGGAACCGTTGGGCACGTGGCAGTAAGCCCAGGCGGTGTGCTTGCCCGCAGGCGCGCGCGAGGGATCGAACAGGCTGGGCTGCACAAGGAGCACGTAGGGGGATTGGGGATGACGTCCGGCGGCGATGTCGCGCTCAGAGGCAGTAATATCTTCGAGCGATCCGCCAAGGTGCACAGTGGCGGCGTTTGCCACGGAAGGGTTAGCCCAGGGGATGGGTGCGGAAAGCGCCCAATCCACCTTGAAAACCCCCGGACCGTAGCGGTAGCGCTGCAAATTGCCGCGGTAGGGGTCAGGGAGAGCGTCTCCGGTGATGGTCAACAGGTCTCTTGGTGAAACATCCAGAAGCTGCACGCGGGAAGGAGGAAGCTGGTCAAGACGCGTGACGCTCTGCCCGGTAACAATCTCGCCACCCAGTTCACGCAGAATATCCGCCATCGCGTCGACGATGCGCTGAGAACCCCCTTTCACCACCGGCCAGCCGACCGCATGAGCGCTTAGCGCCAGCACCAGCCCAAAGGAAGCCGTACCGGGTCGTTCGATTGGGATCATGCCGTGTGCTGCCATGCCGGCGAAGACAGCGCGGGCTTCCTCGCCTTTAAAGTAAGTCCGGGCCAACCCAGTAGCACTACGCAGAGCATGCAAGCCAAACCACGCCAGTTTGAAAGGAGAACGAGGGACACGGAGCGGGCTGAGCAGATAAGACATCAGATCGGTGTAACGGTCGAGGAGCGGTTGCAGCAAGCGGCAGTAAGCCGCGGCATCCTCTCCGAGGGAAGCAGCGGTGAGGGCAAGCGAAGAATTAACCAGCACGGCACGGCCGCCATCAAGTGGATGCGCCAGGGAGTATTGCGGGAATACCCACTCCACACCACGCGCGGTGAGGTCAAGAGAGCGAAAAAATGGAGAAGTGAGCGCCAGGGGATGAACAGCGGAACAGACATCATGTGTGAAACCCGGCAGGGTGAGTTCAGCAGAACGGGAACCGCCGCCAATCGTGTCTTTCGCTTCTACCACCAGCACGCTCAATCCGCGGCGCGCCAGAGTTATCGCCGCTGCCAGCCCGTTGGGGCCGCTGCCGACAATAACGCCATCGTATGCTTTTTTACCTGGCCGGTTGTGTTTCAAGTTACTCTTTTCAGCCTCTGTTGTTTGAGCATACTTTCAAATGAACGCCCAAAGAAGCGGGGGAGAGAGCGGATGCCGGCATTGTACCAGATATTTCCGAAGTGATGCCACTGGATATCGCGATCGATCGTACGGTTAACCTGTTCCACTGATGGGTCATGTCCCAGGTAACGGGCAAAATTTTCCAGGGCAGCATGCCAGAAGCGATCTTCGGCAGCGGGGCCGATCCCAAGGAGGAACACCAGATGATACAA
>CAYMGO010000080.1:0-8444 GCA_964390015.1 uncultured Anaerolinea sp.
TTCGGCATCGCCATTATCGTTTGGGAGGGACTTTACACAGCCATCGCCACCGGTTATTACGGCCTGCTGCCCGAGATGTTCCCGGGGTACCGCGAACGGACGGATGTGGCCGCCAAGATGAACATCTTCCAGACCGTGGCGCTGGTGCTGGGTGCGGCGCTGCCCCCCATGCTGGCGGAGTTCCTGGGCTGGAGCGGTATGGCCACGGTGCTGGCAGTGATCTCAGTAGCCGCCATCTACTTAGGCTACCCATCCTTATTTGAACAACCGGGAAATAAAAATGATACCCAGGTGCCATTTGGTAAAGCGCTCAAGGCTACTTTCCTCAACCGCAGCTACCTCACCGCAGCCGGGGCGCAGGCGATGCGCTTTGTTGCCACAGGTACACTGCAAATGGGCATCCTCTTTTATCTAAAATACAGCCTGAATGCAGATGAGAGCCTGGCTACCGTCATCCTGGGCATCGCCTTCGTGGTTGCCATGATTTCGCTCTATCCCTGGCGCAACTGGGTGGCCAACAAGCTCGACAGCCGCCGCACGCTGATGATCGCCAACGCGGTGATGATCCTCGGCATCGTTCCGATGGGTTTCTCACCTAACCTCATCTTCACATACGCCACCGCCATCATCGTGGGTATCGGACTGGGCGGGTTGGTTCTCATTGGCGACGTCATTATCACTGAGGTCATCGATGAAGACGAGGTCAAGACCGGGCACCAGCGCGCCGGCATGTACTTCGGGATGAGTGGTTTCCTTATCACATTAAGCGGTCTGTTGGTATCTTCCATTTTCGGCATCATGATGCCGGCCTTCGGTTACGATACCCTGCTGGAGGTGCAGCCGGCATCAGTAGACCTGGGCTTCCGTCTCTTCCTGACCATTCCCACCTCGCTGGGCTTCCTGCTGGCGATCTTCCTGCTGTGGCTTTATCCCCTGCACGGCAAGCGCCTGCAGGATATCAAAGACACGCTCGCCGCGAAAAAGAGTACAGATTAATGCACTATTTCCTCGGGATTGACGGCGGCGGCAGCAAGACCCACGCCCTGGTGGCGGATGAGAACGGCCAGGCACTGGGCTTTGCCCGCGGCGGACCGGGCAGCTGGGAGGTGGTTGGTTACGACGGCCTGGTTGATTCGCTGCGCGATGTCACCAGCCGGGCGCTCAAAGAAGCGAATCTTGCTTTTAGCCAGATCACTTCAACCGGGCTTGGCCTGGCGGGATTTGATTGGCCGAGCCAGGAAGCCGCCCATTTTGATGCCATCACGGCAGCTGGCATCACGCCTCCCTTCCGCCTTGTGAACGATAGCGTGCTGGGTATCATCGCCGGTGCAAACGAGGGTTGGGGGGTCGCTATAGTTTCCGGTACTGGTTGCAACTGCCGGGGAATCAGCCGTGACCATCAACGCCAGGCACGCGTGGTGGGCGGCGCGGGTCACTGGTCCGGCGAGGCCGCGGGCGGAGCAGATATCCTCGCCCGCGCCATGCGCGCCGTTACTTTTGAATGGAACAGACGCGGACCGGCGACCGCTTTATCCCGGGCCTTCCTTGCCCACACCGGCGCGCAGAGTCTGGATGAACTGGTTGAAGGTGTGTACCTTGAACACTATCCCTTTGATCCGGCGATGGTACTGCTGGTGTTCGAAACTGCCCGCCAGGGGGACACTCAGGCGTTAGATGTGCTGCGCTGGGCCGGGCAGGAACTGGGCAGCATGTCGCTGGGGGTGATCAACCAGCTGCAACTGAAGGATGAGCGATTTGAAGTGATATTGATCGGCAGCATATTTGACGGGCACCCGCTTATCACGCAAGCCCTGGCTGAAACCCTGCTCCCCGCAGCACCCGCTGCCAGCCTGGTTCGCTTGAGTGTGCCCCCCGTTGTGGGCGCTGTGCTGCTGGCGATTGAAAACGCCGGCATAGATCCAAGACCCAGGCGGAAGTACCTCATTGAGACAACCAACACGATCCTGAATCAATAGAAGGAGAAAAAAATGTCAGAACTGGCAATTTTTGGCGGACCTAAGACTTGTACCAAACCCTACCCGCGGTGGCCGGTGTGGGATGAACGAGATATTGAAGCGGTAACAAAAGTGATCCAATCCGGTCGCTGGGGCGGCTACCCTTACCCCGGACCGGTGACAGCCGAGTTCGGCCGGAAATTTGCCGCGATGCAGGGTGGTGGATACGCTGTGCCCATGGCCAACGGCACGGTCACAATGGAAGTGGCACTGCGCGCCAGCCACATCGGCTGGGGAGACGAGGTCATCGTCCCGGCGTACACTTTCCAGGCTACGGCCGCCGCACCTATGGCCGCAGGAGCCATCCCCGTGATCGTGGATGTGCTGCCGCAAAGTTACTGCATCGATCCATTAGCGGCGGAAAAAGCCATCACCCCCAAGACCAGAGCCATCATCCCTGTCCACCTGGGCTCCAACATGGCAGACATGGACGCGATCATGGCGCTGGCAGAGAAGTACAACCTGGTGGTCATCGAAGATTGCGCGCACGCCCACGGTGCCCGATGGAACCAGCGCGGTGCCGGCACGATCGGGCATTTTGGTTCTTTCTCACTGCAATCCTCCAAGACTCTCACCGCGGGTGAGGGCGGTGTGCTGCTGTGCCGCACTGAGGAACTGGCGCGCAAGGTGATGGCAGTGATCGATTGCGGGCGCGGGCACGAAGGTGATGGCGGCGCCGAGGAGGGAGAATCCCCTCTGATGGGCGCAAATTACCGCATGACAGAATTGCAGTCTGCACTAGCGTTGGTGGGTCTCGAGCGCTTCCCGGAGCAGGCGCGCCAGCGCGAGGAAATGGCGGCTTACATGGACGAGTCGCTGTCCGAAGTTCCGGGAGTGCGCGTGCTGCCGCGCGACCCGCGCCACACCACCCGCTCCTTCTACCGGTATATCTTCGCTGTTGACCCTGACGTATTTGGAGCCGAGCATGATGCGGTTTGCGCCGCGCTGGAAGCGGAAGGTGTGGGCTGCTGGGTGGGCTACGAAGCCATGCATCATTACGAACTTTTCCAACCGCTCAAATCAAAACTGGCGGTGCCCAACGCCTTCCCGGATCGGTTCGCATTTGGCGAAATGAACCTGCCGGTGGCGGAACAGGCTTGCGAGCATGAAGCCGTCTGGCTGGACGAGTCCGTCTTCCGTGATGGCCCCGCCGGGGTGGACGACGCCGTCAGCGCGTTGAAGAAGATACAGCAGCACGCGCAGGAATTGAACAGGCTGAAAGCGAACACCTGATCATCCATGCCAGGTTGTTATGAAAGATCCAATGATATGGAGTTACTGAATGGCATATAAAGATAAATCAAGCGAACTCGTCGCGCAGATGACCTTGAAGGAAAAAGCCTCACTTTGCTCCGGCAAGGATTACTGGTACCTGAAAAGCATTGACCGTTTGGGGTTGCCTGCCATCATGTTAACAGACGGTCCGCATGGCCTGCGCAAACAGCTTTCAAGCAGCGAAGTCCTGGGTATCAGCGAAAACATACCGGCGGTGTGTTTTCCGACTGCATCAGCGCTGGCATGTTCGTTTGACCTTGACTTGCTGCGCGAGGTCGGCAGCGCGATCGCCGAAGAATGCCGCCAGGAAGGTGTCGCCGTGCTGCTTGGACCCGGCATCAACATCAAGCGCTCACCTTTATGCGGGCGCAATTTTGAGTATTACAGCGAGGACCCCTACCTCTCGGGTCACCTTGGTGCTGCGTTTATTGAAGGCGTTCAGATCCAGGGAGTGGGAACCTCTCTCAAACACTTCGCTGCCAATAACCAGGAGAAAAGACGCCTGACGGTGGACGCGGTAATGGATGAACGCACCTTCCGCGAGATATACCTGGCGGGCTTTGAGCACGCGATTAAACACGCCAAACCCTGGACGGTAATGTGCGCCTACAACCGCGTGTTCGGCGAGTTCGCCAGTCAAAATGAGCGCCTGCTTACAAGGATCTTGCGTGACGAATGGGGGTATGAAGGACTGGTCGTCTCAGACTGGGGCGCGGTCGTTGATCGGGTGAAAGCGCTGGCCGCCGGGCTCGACCTGGAGATGCCCCATCTTGGAACCACGCACGATGAACGAATTGCACAGGCGGTAACGATTGGCGCAATCCCGGTCGAAGTGCTTGACCGCGCCGTGGAAAGGGTCACCGCGCTCATCCTGCGCGCACAGCAGCGCCAACCCTTCACCTATGATGTCAACGCGCACCGCGCGCTGGCCAGGCGCGCCGCCGCGCAATCGGCGGTACTGCTGAAAAATGAAAATGACCTTCTTCCAGGCAAACCCAGCGACACCGCGGCTGTGATCGGCTTCTTCGCAAAAATCCCCCGCTACCAGGGCAGCGGCAGCTCACGCATCACACCCATCCGAATGGAAGATGCCTGCGAAGAATTGAAAGCGCTCGGTCTGCAATTCGAGTACGCCGAGGGTTACCGCGAGGAATCCGACATGCCGGATGAAGCGCTCGTCACAGAAGCCTGCAGAGTGGCCGCCGGCAAGGACATTGTTTACATTTTCGCCGGCTTGCCGGATCGTTTTGAGTCAGAGACCTTTGACCGTGACAGCCTGGCCATGCCGCAGAGCCACAAGCGATTGATCGAAGCCGTGAGCGAGGTCAACGAGAACGTGGTGGTCATCCTCTACTGTGGTGGGGTGGTCGAGCTCCCATGGGCGGATAAGGTCAAAGCCATCCTGCTCATGCACCTGGGTGGTGAAGCCGTGAGCGGTGCGGTGGCAGACCTGCTTTTGGGCAAGGTCGCTCCTTCAGGCAAACTGGCCGAGACCTGGCCCTTCAAGTTGGAAGATAATCCATCTTACAGTTATTTTCCGGGTTACCCGCTCACTGTGGAGTACCGCGAGGGGGGGTTTGTCGGTTACAGATATTACGACACTGCTGAAAAACCTGTGCGCTACCCGTTCGGGTTCGGGCTTTCATATACCACCTTTGCTATCAGCGACCTGCTGCTATCATCCCGTGACGTTGGTGATGAAGATACGCTGCAAATTAGCTGCAGCGTAACCAACACCGGCTCTCGCCCCGGCAGCGAAGTCATCCAGCTATACCTGGCAAAAAAAGGCAGCGTGATCATCCGCGCCGAACAGGAACTGAAAGGCTTTACCAAAGTACACCTCGCACCCGGAGAGAGCCGGGAGGCGCACTTCTCACTTTCATCTCGTGACTTTGCCTACTACAACACCAGCCTGGCTGATTGGCACGTGGAAAGCGGGGAGTATGAGGTGCGCGTTGGCAGCTCCAGCCGCGAGATCCACGTGCGAGAGAATCTGCACTACACGAGCGGCGTAAAAGCTGATCTGCCTGATTTGCGCGAAAAGACCCCCGGCTATTACAACCTGGCGAACGGCCTGTTGGTAAGCGATGGCGAATTCACCACGCTCCTTGGCAGACAGATCCCCCCGCGGGAACGTGTCAAAGGTTCGCCACATAGCATTAACTCCACCATCACAGATATCCAGGACAACTGGTTCGGCAGGATCCTGAGGGTTTTTCTTGACAGGCAGGTTAATAAATTGGGTGCCAAAGACCCTTTCCTGAAGATGATGGCGGAGAAGATCGTTGCGGATATGCCGCTGCGCTTTATCACCATGACTGGAGGAGATGGCATGTCCATCCTCCAGGTGGAAGGCCTGGTGGATATCCTGAACGGAAAGTTATTAAGCGGGTTAAAAAAACTGAGAAAGACCACGTAACAATGTTGAAAAAACCGCCATCTTCAACATAAGATGGCGGTTAATGTAAAAAAATATTATCACCCCATCAAACCAGGGAGATGGTATCAGGCTGGTTCGGCACCAGGCACAGGAATTCAAATGGTTCTTCACCGGTATTCCTGTACCAGTGGGGTACACCTGCCGGTATAAAAACGATGCTGCCCCGGCTGACATCGAATTCTTCATCTCCAATCGCTATACGCCCGCGTCCACTGACAACAAATTGCTCGTGTTCAATTTTGTTGGTGTGCCGCGGCATTTCTCCCCCGGGCTGTATGGTAAAAAAGCGCATGGCGAAGTTCGGAGCTTCCTGCGGCGCGATCAGGATCTTCCTGCTAACTCCCGTCCCGTCCGGGACTTCAGACTCTTGAATATGCTCCAACCTTTTTACTGCCATCGTAACCTCCAGGAATACACCCGCGAATTCGCACGGGTAAAACATTTATCCCAAGGGCATGAACTTGACATGCCAATTTCACAGATATATACTACCACAAGTGGACATTGACTTCTTCACTCCACCAGAATCACTGACATTCACATCAATTTGACAATCCAACCGGAGGTAACCCAATGGCCAAGAGCGACTCTTTAACACCAGGGGAAATCAGGGAGAAGGTTGACCTGCTCTCAACTAAATTGGCGGATATCTATACAGACCTGCATTCACATCCTGAGTTGTCGCTGCAGGAGGTGGACACAGCCGCAAAAATGGCCGGGATCCTGCGAGACGCCGGTTTTGATGTGACGACCGGGGTCGGCGGGACAGGGGTCGTGGGTGTATTGAAAAACGGCGACGGCCCCACCGTGATGCTGCGCGCGGACATGGACGCCTTGCCGGTAAAAGAGGAAAGCGGGGCTCCATACGCCAGTAAGATCACTGCCACAGACCGAAACGGGAAATCAGTGCCGGTCATGCACGCCTGCGGTCATGACATCCACATGACCAGCCTGGCGGGTGCTGTCACACTTCTGGCAGACCTACGCGCCAATTGGAGCGGCACCCTGGTGGCGGTATTCCAGCCAGCTGAGGAAATCAGTGAAGGCGCCCGCGTGATGGTCAACGATAGGTTTTATGAGCGCTTCCCCAAACCTGATGTCATCCTGGGGCAGCACGTGATCAACGCGCCAGTGGGAACCATCGAATGGTCCACAGGTGCCGCCACTACAACCGGAGACAGCCTGATGATCCGCTTGCATGGTCGCGGCAGCCACGGCGCCATGCCCGAGAACAGCATCGACCCCGTGGTGATGGCGGCGGCTGTTGTGATGCGCCTGCAAACCATCGTGGCGCGCGAAGTCCCGGCGAATGAAGCCGCAATCGTCACCATCGGTTCGCTGCAGGCTGGAACCGCGGAAAATATCATCCCTGATGAAGCCGTGCTAAAGGTCAATGTTCGCACTTATGACGAGAAGATCCGCGAGCGGGTGTTAAGTGCCATCACGCGTATTGTGAACGCAGAAGCCGCCGCGTCTGGGGCGGAGAAATTGCCGGAAATCACCGTCCTCAACCACTTTACTCTGGTCTGGAACAATCCTGAAGCAACTCGCAGAGTGGTTGACGCTTTCAGAAAACAATTCTCGCCAGACCAGGTGAAGGAATCCAAGCCGACCAAAATGAGCGAAGATTTTGGTGAGTTCAACCTCGGCTCATCCATTCCCTCAGTGTACTGGTTTATCGGCGGCACAGATCCGCGAGTCTACCAGATATTTCTCGATGAAAATCGCCTGCCGGATTTGCCCACGAACCACAATCCGAAGTTCGTGCCCGTAATGCACCCGACACTTGAAATTGGTACACAAGCCATGATCGCCGCCGCGCTTGCCTGGCTATCATAAGTGGTTCAGGGCTTATTCCCGGGTAATCCGGTACCTGTCGGGTTCAATTATTTCATCATGAACAGTGGAGAGTTTTCCCTCTCCACTGTTTATTGAAAACTGCATATTTGTCAAACGCTGTAACGGCATCGACGTGGTTACATTAATCATAAAATTTTTAAGCAAATATCATTTGCCTGTATGCAATTAATCACTATAATATTCTTATATTCCACTGCAACAAATTCACCAATCCGTAAGTGAACAGAAAAGGAAAGGAGGTCACAGAGAAAATCCAGTAGGGGGGGTTGTCTCAGTCTTCACCATCAACCAGTTAACCATCACAGACAACATCAACGCTGGCGGCAAGAACACACTCATAAGACAAATAGGAGAGAAGATATGTTCAAGAAACAGAAAAGCCTGCTTTTCGTATTAAGCATCGTTCTGGTACTGTCCTTCGTCTTTACTGCATGTGCGCCCAAACCAACCGAAGCCCCAGCCGTGGAACCACCTGCAGCTGAGGAACCCGCGGCCACTGAAGCCCCGGTTGCAGAAGAACCCGCTGCGCCAGTTGAAAAGGAAGTCGTCAAGATTGCGTTTATTGGCCCTCTCACCGGTCAGAACGCCGCCATGGGTACCGGCGGTTTGAACTCGGTCACCCTTGCCGTGCAGGAAGCCAATGCCAACCCTGACTTCAAGTACACCTACGAAATCGTCCCCATCGATGATGAGTGCAAGCCCGAAGTGGCCGTTCAGGCAGCTTTGATGGCGACCAGCGATTCCGAAATAATTGCTTCCGCAGGTCATTACTGCTCCATGACGGCCATAGCCACTGCTGACACGTTCCACAACAATGGTATGGCAAATATTGTCTGGGGTGCTGTTCTCCCGGC
>CAYMGO010000081.1:0-8404 GCA_964390015.1 uncultured Anaerolinea sp.
GGCGCGGACTTTATCATCCCTCGATGGGAGAAGCGCCGACAAAAGAAGAAAAAGGGAGAGTGACTCTGTCGGGGTGGGCGGACTTGAACCGCCGACCCCCGCGTCCCAAACGCGGTGCGCTGCCAACTGCGCTACACCCCGAGCGCATAGAGTATAATCCGAACTGGCAAATAACGTCAAGCAAACTGCAACCCAAGGAGCTCGCCCAAAGTACCTATGCGCCGCACTGCCATCATTCTCACCAGCCTGTTCACCTGCCTGTTACTCGTTAGCTGCAGCGCTCCTGCTGCAGGCGTGGTTTCGCCAGAACCCGCAACGCTCACTCCATCAATGCTGCCCACCGCAACACAGCCCCCCACCACCACACCCACTCCGCTGGCTAACACCACCCCCACTCCCGTCCCTTGTAACAATACCAGCGGCAGGATCGTGAATGTGGACATTCCCACTGACTGGTTAAATCGGCCGGTGAACATCAACATCTACCTGCCGCCCTGTTATGACCCTGGCCTGATTGGCGGCTATCCCCTGCTCATAATGCTCCACGGGCAGGCCGCCACCAATGCGCAGTGGCTTGAGCTGGGTCTCACCAACGCGGCCGATGAATTGATCACGACAAAAGAGATCGTGCCGCTTATCATTGTGATGCCCTTCGAGGTCACCTGGACGCCCGGACCTGCAGATTCGCAGTTCGATGAAGCCTTGATACAAGATGTGCTGCCGTTCGTCGCAGAGAATTACGCGGTTTGTGCGCAGCGCACCTGCCGCGCCGTTGGCGGTCTTTCGCGCGGCGGCAACTGGGCGGTGCACCTGGGTTTTGCCTACCCCGAGTTGTTCGGAATCGTCGGTGCGCACAGCACACCGCTATTTTACGGTGAGTTGTGGAACATCCGGGCGGCAGCTGGCTCCCCGCCGGAGTTAATGCCAGTGGTCGTGGCGGATGCCGGTGACCGGGACGCGGACAAGGATAAAGTGCAGGAATTCATCACCACCCTTGAGGAAGCCGGAATCCCTTACGCTTTTTACGAGTTCGAAGGGAGGCACGAGACATCGTACTGGAGCGCGCACGCGGCTGATTACCTGCGCTGGTATTCGCAGCGCTTCATATTGCCGCCGCCGGAATGATCCCCTCCCAATAAAGGCAAACCCATTTTCCTTCGTTGTATTCAGTTTTGATGGCCGTGGTGTAGTGGATCGCGATATCCCGGATCAGTTCAAGATTCACGTTCTCCAGCAGACCCGGCAGCCCAACCTTGAGGATGCCGCCATGGGCGATGCACAGAATGCGCGCGGGAGAATTGCCGTAAAGCTTCACAAGTTGATCAGTGAAAGCGACAAACCTTGTGGCGGCTTCGGTAAAACTCTCGCCGCCCCTGAGGCGTTTTTGCGGTTTCTGGCGGTAAAACCAGTTGTTCCACAACATGGAGAATCGCATCCACGCCAGCGGGTCTGAACGTCCTTCAAGTACACCGGCGTCAAACTCCTTCAATCCCTCTGTGCTTTGCGGGGTTAATTTGAGTACTTCACTGATGATTTCCGCGGTTTCTATTGCGCGCGGTACCGGGCTGCAGTAGATTGTGGAAATCTCCGAGGGTCTCAGGCGTTCCGCCAGGCTCTTCGCCTGGGCGCGACCGTTTTCCGTCAGCGGGTGCGGCAAGTCGCGGTTGGAGATTACCCGTCTGGTGTTGGCCAGGCTTTCTCCGTGGCGGGCGAAGTACACGATCATGGATATCGTTCGGAATTGCGGAAAGGAATGAGGGCAAAGATGACCGCGGGAATGTACAATTCCGCCCGGGTAATGGCATCACCACTCAACAGCCCGACCGCGCCGTTCTTTTGCTTGGAGTTCTGTTGGGCGAAAACTTTGTCATCAGCGTCACCCAGCTCCAATCCCTGGCGCACCAGTTCCGCCACATTTTTTGGAAGAAAAAACTCCCCGCTGCGGCCTTTGCCCGCGCGGTTGGAATCCAGGACGACCACCCAGGCGAACGTACCCATTTCATCCTGGCGTTCATTGATACCGCCTTCAATTCCCACCCAGTAATCCCCGTTAGGCACAAGTTCACGCGCGTTCCTGGCGCGCCGTGTGGCGCAATCCAGCGTTTCCTCATCTGTTCTGGGTTGGGCGGGCAAATTTACGGTAGTGCTCACTGTGTGCACCGTGAACTTCTCACCCGGGAACATGCGCTGGAAACCTTCTTTCACAGCGGTGAGCTTTACCGGGTTTTTGGAGGCGAGGTAAACGGATTTCATGCGGGCTCAACCCTTGATTGGCTGGTTTTATACTGATATGAAAAAAGGGTGAGAGAAGCTCTCACCCTGTGCCGATGACAAAATATTAGTAGCTTACCAGTCGCGGTAACTTCTTGGCCTGATCGACCCAGTCCGCGACCTGTTTTTCAACGGGCATTTTGCGGACCAGTTTCTTGGCTTCGTTGATTTCCACCATCTTGGCGAACAGATTCTTGGGCACGCGTTTGCTCAACTCGACCACAGTGTCCACACCGGCTTCTTCCAGCAGGTCGGAGTACTCGCTGCCCACACCCTTGATGCGGAACAGGTCGGAGAGGTTAACCCACTCCAGGATGAGATCTTCGCCGATGCCAGCTTTCTCGGCCAGGTCTTTGCGCCCCTTGGGGGTTCCGCCAACCTCGAGCAATTTCTCGGTAGTGGTAATGCCAACAACCTTCAATTTCTTCTTGTATACGGGACCAATCCCTTCGATATCAATGATGCTTGTCATAACTATCCTCCTGATTATTACCTAGATTTGTAACCCTAGTATAGGACATTTTTGTCAAGTCTGCAAATTAAATCCCCCGGCCTTTGGCGAGGATGCGCTGTTGACTCAGGTATAATGGACGCATGAAATTATCCCTTTCTGAAGTTGAACATATTGCTGAACTTGCCCGCCTTGAACTGACGGCGGAGGAAAAGGAACAGTATCGTCAGCAGCTTTCTGCCATCCTGGAGCATGTGGCGCAGCTGCAGGCGCTGGATACGGAAGGTATTCCCCCGACCTCCAGTGTGCTGCCGGCTACTGGCAGATTGCGCGAGGATGACCCCCGCCCGGGACTACCGGTTGAGAGCGTGCTGGCAAACGCGCCTGCCAGAAAGAAAGATCAGTTCCAGGTGCCACCGGTGCTGGAATGAAAATGGAGTTAACCCGGCTTTCAGTTAAGCGTTTACTGACCGGCCTGCGTGCGGGGGAGTTTTCATGCCGCGAGCTGCTGCAGGCTTGCATGGAGAACATCTACGCACTCGAACCGCACATTCACGCCTTTATCACACTGGCTGATGAGCGGGTGTTCACCCTGGCTGACCAGGCTGACGGGCGTTACGTGGTTGCGCGCCGCCTGGGCAGCAATGATCTGCCGCCGCTGCTGGGCTTGCCCATCGCGGTCAAGGATCTGATCACGGTAGCGGGGCTGCGCTGCAGCTGCGGTTCGGCGATCCTCAAGGATTTTGTTGCACCCTTCACCGCCACCGCGGTGCAGCGGCTGCTGGACGCCGGCGCCATCGTTGTCGGCAAGACCAATACCGATGAGTTTGCCATGGGTTCCTCCACGGAAACCTCGGCTTTTGGCCCCACATTCAATCCCTGGGATATGACGCGCGTACCCGGGGGTTCATCCGGCGGCAGCGCGGCAGCGGTAGCGGCCGGTATGGTACCCGCGGCTGTAGGGTCGGATACGGGTGGCTCGATTCGCCAGCCGGCTTCCTTCTGCGGCGTCACCGGTATCAAACCAACTTACGGGCGGGTGTCGCGTTACGGGCTGGTGGCGTACGGCTCGTCGCTGGACTCAATGGGCGTGTTCACGCGCAGCGCGGAAGATGCGGCTCTGTTGTTCTCGATCATGGCTGGGGTTGACCCGCTGGATGGCACCACGCTGGATATGCCTGTTCCACAGATCGATCTCTCCGCGAGAGAGCGCCTTGATGGGTTGCGCGTAGGTATTCCGAAGGAGTATTTCATTGAAGGCATCCAGCCGAACGTGAGAGAACGCGTGCTTGAAGCCATTGACACCCTTCGGCAGCTTGGCGCAGAGATAGTGGACGTGAGCCTGCCGCACACCGAGTATGCCCTGCCGGTGTATTACCTCATCGCCCCGGCTGAAGCCTCGGCCAACCTGGCGCGCTACGACAGCGTGCGTTTCGGACTGCGCGAACCGGCTGACGCGCTATGGGACATGTTCCGCCGCACGCGCGGCGTGGGTTTTGGCCCGGAGGTCAAGCGCCGCATCATGCTGGGTACTTACGCGCTTTCCGCCGGTTATTATGACGCCTATTACGGGCAGGCGCAAAAGGTGCGTACGCTCATCAAGCGAGATTTTGACCGCGCATTTGAGCAGGTGGATATCATCGCCTGCCCGGTCGCGCCTTCCACCGCGTTCAAACTGGGTGAGCACGCAGGTGACCCGCTGGCCATGTACCTGGAGGATGTGTTCACGCTGCCCATCAACCTGGCCGGTGTGCCCGGGCTGGCGCTGCCGGTGGGGTTCGATGACAAAGTCCTGCCGGTCGGCATCCAATTTCTCGGCGCGCACTTCCGCGAGGAGGTGCTCTTCCATGCAGCCCATGCCTACCAGGGTGTGACGGATTGGCATACTCGGTTCCCCGTGCCCAACTGAGCAAATCAGTTTAGCAAGCCCGGCGTACCTCCTGCTTTTTCACCCGCTGATCTGCAACAGAAGCGGGTTTACTGCGTATATGAAAGGAAAAGGAGAGTTACATATGACTCAGCAAAACACAAGAGTGGAACTTATCGATCGTGGACCGGGCTGCCTGGTGCGCGGCTTGTATTTCGTGTTCATCGGGTTATGGCTCGGGCTTATCTGGGTGGTGATTGCCTGGTTCTTCAATCTTACAATTATCGGGCTGCCTATCGGGCTGCTCATGATCAACCGCATACCGCAGGTGATGACGTTGCGCCCGGAGCGTGTACAGACGACGGTAGAAGTCAAAGATGGTGCGCAGGTTATCCGGCAGACGCCGTTGCGCCAGAATCCTTTCCTGCTGCGCGCGTTGTATTTCATCGTTATTGGCTTCTGGTTCAGCCTGGTTTGGATGCTGTTGGCATGGCTGCTGACTGCGGTTACTTTTGGCCTGGCAATCCCCCTGACATTCTGGATGTTCGACCAGGTGCCTGCCGTCACCACACTCGCCAGGATCTGAGACAGAGTTTTCTCATTGGCCCTTCCACTCGTGGAGGGGCTTTTTTGTGCTCTTTGTCATCTGGGGCTGTGCGCAAATTCAATCGACCAAAACGCGCTGGCGGTGTAAAATGGAGTTGGTTGATTGCAGCTGCAACAGGTCGGCGATAATCTTAGGGAGAGGTGTCCATGAGCCAGTTATATAAGATCATCATCCCGATGGCGGGATACGGTTCCCGCATGCGTCCGCTTACCTGGAGCCGCCCCAAGCCGCTCCTGCCTTTGGCCGGCAAAACCGTGTTGGATTACGCCCTCGACCAGTTTGCCACCCTGCCCGATATTGAAAATGCCGAATACGTTTTCATCACCAGTCCCAACCAGGGGGATTCCATTGAGCGGTATATGCAGCAGGCTCACCCGACGAAGAAAGTGCATTTTGTGACCCAACCGGAAATGCGCGGGCAATCGCACGCCTTGTGGTGCGCGCGCCAACACCTGGCGGGACCTTCACTGATTGCCTTTTCAGATACCTTGATCGAAGCCGACCTTAACTTCATTCCGACTGAGGAAATGGACGCCGTTGCATTCGTTAAAGGCGTGGAGGATCCACGTCGTTTTGGCGTCATTGAGATCGATGAACGCGGGGTGGCCACGCGCCTGGTGGAAAAGCCGCAGGACATCAGCAATAACCAGGTGCTGGTAGGCTTTTATTATTTCAAAGAGACCGCCGTGCTGCTGAAAGCGATCGAAGCGCAAATGCACCGAGGAACCAGCCTGAAGGGTGAGTACTTCCTGGCGGATGCCATCAACATCTTCATCGAGATGGGCGGCCGCATGCGTAAGGAGAATATCCACACCTGGCTGGACGCAGGTATCCCCACTGCGGTACTTGAAACCAACCGCCACATGTTGGACCAGGGCAGAGTGGCATTGCAGCCTGCTACAGGTCTGCCGGGTGTGGCAATCCTGCCGCCGGTGCACATCGCCACGGGTGCGAAGATCGAAGCCTGTGTAATTGGCCCGCACGTCTCAATTGGCAGGGATTGTTCCTTGAAAAATGTGGTCATCAGTAATTCGATTGTGGATGACAACTCGGTGATCGAGGATATGGTCATCGAGGGATCGATCATCGGGCGGGATGCAGCCTGCAAAGGCCAGGTTGAACGCCTGTTCCTGGGCGACAACACGCAGGTGAGGGTCTGAAAGACCCGGTCCGCTGCCGGGCTGATAACGCCTACCCCGGGCGCCCGCTGCAGGTCTGGGACGGCAGCCGCTGGCAGAGCGTGACCGATGTTTTGGAGGAAATGCAGACCCCTTTGGCTAAGCGCTACCACGTGGTCTGTGAGAACGAAAATGAATACTGGCTGGTGTATGACCCGGATCAAGACTGCTGGCAGGTTACTGCCAACGGCGCGGCCGGCACCATAAATCACAAGGAGTGTCAATGACCGATCGTTATCTTTCCCGCAGGGTAGCTGGACTTAAGCCGTCAGGCATCAGGAAGTTCTTCGATATCACCGCCACCATGAAGGATGTCATCTCGCTGGGCATTGGTGAACCTGATTTCACCACACCCGAGCCCATCCTGCTGGCGGGCATCGAATCGCTGCAGCGCGGAGAAACGCATTACACCTCCAATTACGGCATCATACAACTGCGCCGGGCGCTGGCCGCGCATTTCAGCACATTGTATGGCGTAGAGTATGACCCGGAGAAGGAGATCATCGTCACAGTGGGCGGGTCTGAAGCCCTCAACCTGGCGGCTATCGCCCTGGTGAACCCGGGTGATGAAGTGATCATCCCTACGCCCTGTTTTGTGTCCTACCAGGCGGCCGTCATCCTCGCTGGCGGGGTGGCGGTAGAAGTACCCTGCCGTATGGAAAACAAATTCGACATTGAACCGGATGAATTGCGTGCTGCCATCACGCCGCGCACCAAGGCCATCCTCATCGGCTTTCCCAACAACCCAACCGGTGCGGTGGCCAGCCGTGAGAACCTGCTCGAGGTGGCCAGAATAGCGGAGGAGCATGACCTGGTGGTCATTTCCGATGAGATCTATGACCGGCTGGTTTACGGTGTAAAGCACGTGTGCTTCCCCTCGCTGCCCGGGACGCGCGAGCGTTCCCTGCTGCTTGGCGGCTTTTCCAAGGATTACGCCATGACGGGCTGGCGCATCGGTTACGCCGCCGGTCCGGAGCACCTCATCAAGGGGCTGCTGCGCGTGCACCAGTACATGGTGATGTCAGCGCCGACCATGTCACAGTACGCCGCGCTTGAGGGTCTGCGCAGCGGCGAGCCGCATGTACTGCAGATGCTGGCCGAGTACGACCGCCGCCGCAAGCTCATTGTCAGCGGGCTGAATCAAATTGGCCTGCCCACCTTTGAACCGAAGGGCGCTTTTTATGCTTTCCCAAAGGTAAGCGTCACCGGGTTGGATGACGATACCTTCTGCACACGCCTGCTGCAGGAGCAGCGCGTAGCCATGGTGCCGGGCAACGCCTTCGGCCTGGGAGGCGAGGGTTTTGCCCGCTGCTCCTACGCCACCGGTTACGAACAGCTGGAGGAAGCCCTTGAGCGTATCGAGCGGTTTGTGAGAAAGATATAATCCAGTAGATTTATAACGTGTCGGGGTCTCGATTGGTGAGACCCCGGTTGGTGTTTAATTCAATCTTTATTCTTCTCGTAGATCATGCGCACACCCAGCAGCGTCAGTTCCGGTTCAACGGCGTCGATACAGGTGACCTCGTCTGCGATGAGGTTGGCCAACCCGCCGGTAGCCACCACCCTGGCGTCTCCGCCCAATTCCTTTTTCAGCCGTGCTACCAGTCCCTCCACCAGGCCTGCGAATCCGTAGATCAACCCCGATTGCAGGGAGAGTATGGTGTTCTTGCCAATCACTTTTTCTGGTTTGTGCAGGTCAACAGCTGGCAGCATGGCACCGGCCTCGAACAGGGACGATGCTGCGGTAATGATGCCCGGTGCGATCGCCACGCCTTCGAAATCGCCGCTGGCAGAGATCGCCGAGAAGGTGGTGGCGGTGCCGAAGCCGATGACAATACACGGCGCGCCGTAAAGGGATACCGCACCAACAGCGTTGGCAATCAGGTCAGGGCCAACCTCTTTAGGGTTGGCGGCGTTAATGTGAATGACGGGACGTTTTACATTGCCCACGATCACCGGTTCCAGGTCAAGGTGGCGCTTGACCAGGTCTCTGAACGCGATGGTCAGCTCTGGTACCACCGAGGAAATGG
>CAYMGO010000082.1:0-8365 GCA_964390015.1 uncultured Anaerolinea sp.
CATATTCTGCACCAATAAAGCCTGTTTTTGGTGCCGCGCCGGTTATAAAGGCGATTATCTCACCAAATACGCCGACAAACCACTCATCCTCAGCACCAGGTGTTTCGACAGCAATCTGCCCGCGAACAGGGATCTCACCATCGGGATAGAGCATTTCCAGCGCTTTCTGTGTGATCACCCAGGCACCCGCTGTGGCGCCGCAAGAATGTCCAGCCAGTTTGACAGCTTCTTCGTAATAATACGGTACTGCCACCTGAGATTGTCCGAAGATCTTGTAGTAGGGCTCGATCATCATTATGGGGGGGACTGCTGAGATGTAGTCCTGGTCCCAGATACCCGCCTCTTCCGGTTCGGGTGTAACCACTTCGGTGGGGACAACTTCTTCTGTTGCCACTTCTGTGGGAGCTGCCTCCTCGGTCGGCGCAGGTTCCGCGGGTGGCGGGGGTTCAACCGGTGCTTCCGGCGCAGCCGTTGGGGTTGGCGCACAGGCCGAAAGAATAAAAACAGCAACGAGCAATATTGCCAATACAGAATATAACTTCTTCATTTCGTTTCTCCTTTACAAATTTTTATTTCTGACATGAGTTCCACCATATTGTGGGTCATGTTATTCACGTAAGAATAAAAAGGTGAAGAATCTATTGATTCTTCACCATGGTTTTATAAACTACTCAACCGTAATACGGGTTCATAGATCATTCTTGCACAACCGGAACAATGCATGTGTTGAAAAATGGGATTACTCCGCTTTTTCTTCGTATTTGGTCCACTTCTTCCATAAACCCGGCCAAACCAGCATCACGACCAATGCCAGCGAGACGATGGGAGCCAGCGAGAACAGCGAGAAGCGGCCCAGTTCCTGGCTGGTGACGATACCCAGGGGGATGCCCACGATGAGTTCGGTCACACCGGCTGTTAAGCCGAGGACGCGCTGCCACTCACGCGGCTTGAGCAGTATTCCGGCAGTTACCACTGCCCAACCGATCATGGCGACGAAGTGCAGTTTCTGAACCAGGGTGAATAAATCCGCGCCAATCGTGATCATGCGGCTGGTGCTGGCGATCCCGTTCATCCAGCATAAGATGTAGCAAATGCCTGCGAGCAAACCCAGCAGCGTGCGGCTCCAGGACAGTTTCTGGACCAGTACCATCATCAGGAAGTAGATGATCGTGTAGGGGAAGAAGAGAGTGAAGTAGATCGGCGGCAACCCGGCAGCCATGAATGGGATGTTGACAAAGAAGCTGCCGAGGAGTGTGAGGATGAGCCCAAATACTGACAGCGAAAATGCCCACTTCCGTTCGGTGAAGAAACCGTAAGCACTGACTGCGAATAACGCAGCAGCCAGTAAACCTAAATTCGCCAGCAGCGGGTGGACCCACTCAAGAAGAATCTCGCACCCCGGCTCTGCAGCTTCTGCATGCATTCCTGCCTGGTAAAACTGGAAAAATAGTACAAAATGACCGACGATGCCGATAAGAGCAGCAATGGCGGCCAGGATCCCCCCGAGCTTATAATTTGTCTTCATGTTTTCTCCTTAAGATTATTATTATGCAGCCTGAAGCTGCGGATTTATAGCGATTGCGATCTAATACTTAGTGGCAGGTGATGCAGCCTTTGTAATACGCGGCGTTGTTGTGAGCTGCCACATAAACCACCGTGTCGGGTTTAATTTCAAGGTTGCAGCCATTCGAAAAGAAGAAGGGCTTAATGTCCCATTTTTGCACTGTGAGGTCGCAAGCGACGTAGATCGTTCCTTCCCATGTGTCGTTGCACATTGGACCTTCGATGACGCGGTCAACTGTGACAGTTTTATTCCGGATCTCGATATCAGTTTTTTGTGGGGTCAAAGAGGCAGAGGTGTCCGGAGGGAACTGGCTTATGTCCTCCAGATACGTGATACTTCCTTCAGGACAGCTGCTCTTAGATCCACATCCAACCAGCAGCAATCCAAGAATAAGGATGATGACCAGGGGCTTAAATTTCATATTACTTTCTCCAATGAGGTTTTTATCATTATGACAAAGTAAGCTGGATTATTCTTTGCTTTTGGTTAAATCCAATGTGTTATTTCACAACTTGATATAGAATTACGAAAGAGAAACATATCCAGAAGGAGAGCTCATGGAAATACCAACTGCAGTGATCGGGAACCCCGTTTTTTCTACGCTTACACAAAAAGAGCGTGAAAGGGTAGTCGCCACCGCGGTCAGAAGGCAAATGAAGAAGGGGGATTATCTCGTACTGCAGGGAGATACTTGGCCGTACCTATTTATTATTGAACAGGGCGCTGTGGTAGCTGAAAAAGATTCTTTCGATGGCCGCACCTTTGTTGCCGCAACTTTCCGGGCGGGAGAAGTTTTTTGGGGATTGGGATTCTTTCTAGAGAAAGCAGCAATGCCGGCAAGCTTGCGGGTCTTTGAAGACGGGGTGATCTATCAATGGGCAAAGCAGGATCTGCTGCCGCTTATCGAGAATAATGGGGCATTCTCGTGGGAAATGTGTAAACTGGTCGTTAGCCGGATTCAGTATGTGAGCGAGGTGCTTGAAACCATGACGTTTCAGCCGATCGCGGTGCGGTTGGCGCGGCTGTTGATGGGTATTTCGGAACCTGACAAGCAAAAATCAATAGAGCGCAACCTTACACTGGATGATATGGCCGCGCGGATCGGCAGCACCCGGGAGATGGTTTGCCGCCTGTTGTACAAGTTTTCAGATGAGGGGTTGATCAGGATCACCCGGACAGAATTTACCATCACAGACCCGGAGAACCTGGAAAAGCGGGCGCAAAAATGAGTTCAGGAGTGTCGGTCGATCGAAGAAGTTAAGTGAGCTCCAAATAGAACAATCCAGCTGCTGAGGTAGATCCAAACCAGCAGGGCGATCATTTTTCCCAGTGAACCGTAAACTATCTCGTATTTTGCCAATCCGCTGGATAGGTAAGCGCTGAATATGATGGTGATAAGCTGCCACAGGAAGGTTGCGACTACCGCACCGGTGAGGGCACTCATCTTTTTTACCTTGATCTGAGGAACCCAGAAATACAGGCTGAAAAACACAAGCACCCGCACCAGGATCGGCAGCACCTTTGTGTAGAAATACGAGGATAGGAATTTGCTAATAAGCGAGTAATCAATAGCGATGCCCAGGTTGTTGAGCAGATGACGCAATGTCAGGGAAAAGGAGGAGAGGATCAGCAACAGAACCATGGCCGCGATGATCGCCAGCGACCACAGGCGCATGCGGATGAAGCTATGCGGCGCGGCAGCCGGCCAGGCTGCATTGATGTTACGGATGATGGTGGTAAATACAGCGGTTGCTGACCAGATCAAGCCGAGTAGCGCGATGGAGGACACCGCTCCACGAAGCTTGAATGCCTGCTGCACATTGCTCAGAATGAATTCCTGCGATACTGGTAGAACATTTGGCAGGAATTCCAGTAATTCCCTCTCAACTGTAGCCTGGTTGACGAAAAATGAGCCGATCGCCAGGATGCTCAGCAGGAGGGGAAATATGGAGAACAGAGTGTAGTAAGAGATGCTTGCCGCGGCTTCTGCACCTTTGGCGAGGGTGAAGGTCATGAAAGAACCCTTCAACGTCCTGAAGGGTGTTGAAAAGAAACCGCGCAGGGCGTTAAAAGTAATTCTGGCGTTGAATCGCGGTCCTAGCATGTCCTGTCTTCTTGATCTCCCATGTCATTCCAGTGCTTCAGCCGTCTGCTGGAACGGGTTATAAGCCGCTTCGAGTTGGGTACGGAACTGGCGTGTGTACAGCTGGTGGTACTTGCCGCGAATCCTGAGTAGTTCAGAGTGTGTTCCCATTTCTGCGATACGCCCATCTTCAATGACCAGGATGCGGTCGGCTTTCTTGATCGTGGAGAGGCGGTGAGCGATGATGAAGCTGGTGGTCGTATCGAGCAGGGTCTGCATGCCTTTCTGGATGAGCGCTTCGGTGAGCGTATCCACGGAACTGGTGGCTTCGTCCATCACGAATATCTCGGGATTGGCCAGCACAGCCCTGGCCAGGCTGAGCAGCTGCTTCTGACCAACTGAAAGCAGATTGCCGCCCTCGCCAACTTCAGTGTCAAATCCTTTTTCAAAGTGCATGATGAAATCGTACGCGCCGATCACTTTTGTGGCCTGCATGACATCTTCCAACGAGGCGTCCAGGCGCCCATATCGAAGGTTTTCAGTGATGGTACCAGAAAACAGGTGCGGTGTTTGCAACACAACACCGATGCGGGATTGGATCGCCTGCAGCGACAAATGGGTGTAATCGCGGCCACCGATGTAGATGCGGCCGGATTCGGGCTCATAGAATCGGCACAACAGGTTAATGATCGTCGATTTGCCGCCACCGGTTGGGCCAACCAGCGCGATGGTCTCTCCGCGTCGCACGTGCAGGCTGAAATCGTTCAAGACGGGCTTTTCATCCTTCTCGTAGCGGAAAGTAACGTGATCAAAGATGATGTCTCCCTTGATGGTTCCAGGATCGATTGCTTTCGGGCGGTCCTGGATCTGCGGTTCAGAATCGATGAGCGAGAACATTCTCTCGGCTGAAGCGATGGCTTGCTGCATTTCTGCGAAAACACGCGCCAGGTCCTGGATCGGCCACATCATGAAAGTGATGTAAGATACGAAGGCCTGGATGCCGCCGACTGTGAGGGCGCCAACCTGAGCCTGGCCGCCGCCGTACCACACAACCGCACCAACCGCCAGCGCAGAAATGATCTGAACGGTTGGCAGGAATAGGGCGCTGAGCCAGGCGGCTCTATACGAGGAGTGGTACATTTTATCGGTTATTGTCTTGAATTCGTCCAGGTTTTCCACTTCGCGGCCAAGCGCTTTGATGACCCTGACACCGGTGATATTTTCGTTGAATGCCCCGACGATCTTGGAGTTGGTTTTTCTCACGTTGCGGTAAGAGGCGAGGATCCATCTTTGGAAGTACGTCGCGATGATGAAGAGCACCGGAAGGAGCGCTAGGACGATCAATGCCAGTTTCCAGTTGATAGCGAACATGAAGATCATCGAAGTGATAATGCTCATCAGTCCCCAGGTGGAATCGACAAGACCCCAGGTGACCAAGTCTGCCACGCGTTCTGAATCGGAAGTGACACGTGCCATGATCCAACCGACAGGCGTCTTACTATAATAATTCAGCGATAGCGCCTGCAGGTGGTTGAACATTTTTTTTCGCAGGTCATAGCGGATGCGTTCACCTAAAATACCCGCCAGGTAGATAAAGAAAAATGTACTACCAGATTGGACAAGGATGAGCGCGCTGTACATGATGAGGATGTTGACAAGCACTGCGCGGTTTTCAGCCAAAATGCCATCATCAATGACCAACTTGACCAGGTAGGTGCCGATGGAATCCAGTCCAGCCACGACGGCGATGGTCAGCAGGAATCCAATCACCCACTTCAGGTGTGGAAGGGTGAGCTTCAGAATTCGGACGAGGGTTTTGCTGTTGAACCTGGTCTCAAACTCCTCTTCATCGAAGTAATTATCCGGCACTTGCTAGCTCCTTTTCCAATTCGTCCTCGATGCGAGTCTGAATGTTGAAAATTTCCCGGTAAACGCCTGGCTGGTTGATCAGGTCGGTGTGTTTGCCGCGCTGGATCACGCGGCCTTTATCCATCACCAGGATCAGGTCGGCATTGGCCACGCTTTGAATGCGATGGGCGATGATAAAGGTTGTACGGTTTTGCATCAGGTTCCATAATGCTTCGCGGATCTCAGCCTCTGTTTCGGTATCCACCGATGAGGTGGAGTCATCGAGTATGAGAATGCGCGGGTTTTTGAGCAGGGTTCGGGCGATGGTGATACGCTGTTTCTGCCCACCTGAGAGGGTCACTCCGCGTTCCCCGACGACTGTCTGGTAGCCATCCTGGAAAGTGAGGATGACATCATGAACGGCGGCGGCGCGCGCAGCCTGCTCAACTTCCTCGTCGCTCACTTCACGGCCTACGCCGTAGCTGATGTTTTCCCGTATTGTGCGTGAAAAGAGGAAAGGCTCTTGTTCAACGATACCGATTTGCTGGCGCAGGTATTTGCGCGGGTAACGGTTCAGCTCAACGCCATCCAGCAGGATCTGGCCGGATGTGTATTCGTAGAATCGGGGCAGCAGGTGAACCAGTGTAGATTTACCTGATCCGGTCGAACCCAGCAGTGCGATTGCCTGCCCGGGTTCGATCTTAAAGCTGATGTCCACGAGCGTCTGATCACCCGGTTCGTACTCAAAACCAACATCGATGAACTCGAAATTACCTTCCAGGTTGCCTGCAGGAACATAATCACCCTGGTCGAGAGGTTCTCTATCTTCCTTGATGATGTCCATCACGCGGCCGTAAGAGACGAGACCAGTGGAAGTTTGCACGATGATCCTGCCCAGGTTGCGCAGCGGATAGATAATGTAGATCACCAGGCCGGTGTAAGCCAGGTAGGTGCCGACGGTGATCTCCCCGTTGATGGCCATTATCGCCCCGACGAGATAACCAGCGATCAATTGCGCACCGCAAAGGATATCTGATACCGGCCAGAAAAGCGAGTGCATTACCAGCAGTTTCTTACCGCGTGCGTACTTTTCCCAGTTGTCCTTTTCGAATTTTTCGATCTCGTAAAGTTGACGCGAAAAAGCTTTCACCACCCGCACGCCAGAGAGGTTCTCCTGCAGGGTGGTGGAAAGGATGGCCTCCTGCTCCTGGTAGGATTCATAGGCAGTGGAGACTTTCTTGAAAAGGTAAATCGAAACTGCCAGGATGAAAGGAATAACAATGATGGAGATCCACGCCAGTTTCACGTTCAGGTTGAGAAGGGTGATGAAATTGATGATAAAAAGCAACAAAATGCGGCCGATATTAGTCGCCTGGTCTGAAAAGAAACGGCGCAGCGCGTCGACATCTGAGGTTGAGCGCTCAATGAGTTCGCCGGTTTTTGTTTTGGAGTGATAGGTGAACGAGAGATGCTGAATATGATCGTACAGGTAGTTCCTGAGGCGGCGCGTGATGCCTTCAGCGGTCTGCGAAGCGAGCACGCCGCTGAGAAACGTAAAACCGCCCTCAACGAAAGCGAGCCCGACGAAACCAAGGGCGATGAATGGTAAACCAATGCTGGCGTCCTGATTGATAAAATAAGTGTCCACGAAGTAACGCAGCAGCAGGAAGGTTAGCGTTTTTGCCAATGCCGAAAGACCAAGGCTGGTGACAGCGCCAGCGTAGCGCAAGCGGAAACCCTGCATCATCTTCCAGATGCCTGCAAGGCGGTTTTTCGAGATGGTGGACTTTAAATCCAATTCAGGTATATTTGAAGGCTGCGGCAAAGTAAACCTCAATTCCACGTAGAGATAGAATTATAAAGCTAAATGAAGCGTTCTTACCTGCACGGATAATTACGTTACAAGCGATTTCAAAGGTTGACAAGAAGGACAGATGAAAGAAGTGTTGCTGCCAGTGCGAATCTTTTCGATGGTGGTAGCGCATCTTGGACAGGGGCTGCCTTCATGGTAGCCGATCAGGATATCCTCCATCTGGAAACCGCCTTTTTCACCATACAGATTGGTTTCGTAAAAAGCGCCGCCCTTGTCCAGGCTGGGGAGCAGACCATCCTTGATGGCGCGATGGAGGGCAGAGATTTCAGTATCAGATAACGTGGCGAGCAGCCGCTGCGGATGCAGACCAGCCAGAAACAGGATGTCATGAATGTAAGCGTTTCCGACTCCGGCGACCCTGGATTGGTCGAGCATGAAGGCTTTCACCCCTGTTTTTGGCGATTGAGATTTAAGGATGGCGGTAAATTCGTCCAGTGAAAGATCAAGCACATTGGGACCGAGTTTCGCGAGCATTTTGATCTTATCCAGGGCGTCAATGGCAGCGTAGAAGGCGTAGCCGAACCACCAGAAGTTGATCACCAGGCAGAAACCATCCGTGAAATCGAAGATGAGCCGGTATTTACCCGGGAGAGATTTGCGCGTAGTCAAGAGGATTTCGCCGCCCATGCCCAGATTCAACAACAACCAGCCACGGGTCGACATCACCTTGATCCATTTACCATGATAGGTCACGTATTCGATTGTTGCGCCTGTGAGCGCGGTTGTGAATTCAGCAGGAAGGAGATTGAGGCACTTCGGTTGGACGACCTCGATGTTCTGGATGGTCTTACCGGGGAGGGCAGCGTTCATTTCACTTGCGCGGGAAGCAATTTCAGGGATTTCAGGCATTTTGATCTCCAATAAAGCTCCCGCATTTTATCATATCCCCATCGATGATTCAGAAATGCGTTTATGTATAGTGGACAAAACCATTTTGATATATAATAAAGTCACTATACTCGTTCAAGAAGGAGGAAAACATGGCAAGTGTAACGTA
>CAYMGO010000083.1:0-8259 GCA_964390015.1 uncultured Anaerolinea sp.
TTCCATCAAGACCGTCAAAGACTACTACTTGAAAAACCAAAATTGCGTCGTGATTACTGATTTACGAACATTTCCTCCTTTTAGCAATTGTGATTAATAATGCATCACAGTTGCACCTTAATAATTACTTTTCCCCACCCTCACGCATCACCCTGGCGCCGATCATGGCGTAGATCAGGATCTCTGATTGCTTGAGCGGGCCTGAGCGGCGTTCCATCTCGTCGAGTGTGGTGTTGGACATGCTGCGGATGCCGGCATCGACGTAGGCGCGCAGTTCGGCGATCTCTTCCGGGGAAAGGGGTTCCTGCTTTTTGGTCGCTGTCATTTTTTTCTCCTTTGTGGACGATAGGTTTTCGACACCGGTGATCCAGTTGGACGGGATGCAAACGGTGAGGTTCGTGAGATGAATCCGGCGCGAGGTGTGCGCCTTCAAAAAACCACAATTGAGTCAGAGAGGGTCGAGACTATTCAGTTGGCGATCATTGATTGGGATTGTTTCTTATAATTTAATTATATTTATTTTCCGGATTTGCGCCAGTTCAAAGAGGGGGTGAAAACCCATTAATATTAAAATGGTGGGTTCGGAAATCGAACCCACCCTACATCTTCATCAATCCCCGAAGCTCATGCCCAGGTCACGGGCGGTGAGCACAGTGTCGCAATCCAGCGGGACGGTCTTCATGCGCCGGGTGGCTTCCGCCAGCGGCACGTACTTGACGGTGGGCGGGTCGAGCGCCACCATCACACCTTCCTGTCCCTCCTCCAGCGCGCGCACGGCAGCGGCACCAAAGCGCAGCGCGATGAGGCGATCGTTGGAGGTGGGCGAGCCGCCGCGCAGCAGGTGCCCCAGCACTACCAGGCGGGCTTCCTTGCCGGTGAGCTGCTGCAGTTCTTCAGTGACCTTCTCGCCGATGCCGCCCAGGCGCTCCGCGCGACCAACCTCCTTGGATTGCACGGTGACCGTTCCCCCTTTGGGCACGGCGCCTTCGGCCACCACCACGATCGAAAACTGGCGTCCGGCCTTCTCCCGGTCATTGATCTTTTTCACTACCACGTTGATGTCATACGGGATCTCGGGAATGAGCACCACGTCCGCCGACCCGGCGATGCCGGCTTCGAGCGCGATCCAGCCTGCGTAACGCCCCATTACTTCCACCACGAGCACGCGGCGGTGGCTGGCGGCGGTGCTGTGCAGGCGGTCGAGGCACTCCACAGCAAAACTGACGGCGGTGTCAAATCCGAAAGTGACCACCGTCTCGTCGAGATCGTTGTCGATCGTCTTGGGTACGCCCACCACGCGCAGCCCCTTTTTGGCGAGCGAATTGGCGATGGACATCGAGCCGTCGCCGCCAACGGAGATGAGGGCGTCGAACTCGTGCATGGCGAAAGCGCGCATCAATTCATCCGAGCGGTCGACCTCGGTGTAGGTGCCGTCAAGGTTCTTGACGGGGTATTTGAAGGGGTTGCCGCGGTTGGTGGTGCCGATGATAGTTCCTCCCAGGTGGGTGATGCCGCGCACGCGGTCGCGCGTGAGGTTGATCACCCCGCCTTCGATATACTTTTCGGGCATCATCAGCCCGTTGTACCCGTCGCGTATGCCGTACATCTCCCAGCCGCGCTCCAGCCCCGCCAGCACGGCGGCACGGATGACGGCGTTCAGACCCGGGGCATCTCCACCGCCGGTGGCGATGGCGACCTTGCGAATCGGTGAGCGCACGATTTCCATAAAAACCTCACTTTCTGGTGAAAAAGCAAGAATACATTGATTATATAGGAAATGCGGCCGGATATTGATGCACCAGGCCTGATTTTTGGCCTTCTCTTCAAGGATGAGTGGGTTTTGCCTTAAAGCACTTAGGGTATATAATGAGGTACATGAGGTTGACCCGCTGGTCGATCTTCATGCCAAAAACCAAAGGAGGAAATATGGCATATACATTGGATTCAAAGGTTGGGGATTTTCTGAAGGATCCCAAGGGGATGCAGGCGCTCGGCGAACTGGTAGCGGAGCTCTCGAAACACCCCATGGCGGCGATCATCAAAGGCATGACGCTCAAACAGATCCTGGCGATACCACAGGTGAAGCAGGTTGGCGTCACCGAGGATATGGTTAAGATCGGCCTGTCGCACGTCAACGCCAAACTGAAATAGCCGCTGTAAAAATAGCAGGAATTTTCAACGGAAGCCAAGCGGCTTCCGTTGAATCTTTAAGGAATGAAGACATTTTCCTTCGCTGTGATACAATCTCGCTATGAAAGATAAGATTCTCGTTGTTGAAGATGAAGCGGTGCTGCAGGAAACGCTGGCGTACAACCTTAACAAAGAGGGGTACGAGGTGATGACCGCAGGGGACGGGCTTGAAGGCTTGAGGCTGGCGCGCGAGTGGCAGCCGGACCTGGTTCTGCTGGATGTGATGCTGCCGCTGCTGGACGGGTTCGAGATTTGCAAACGCATCCGCACTGAAAGTGATATGCCAATTCTGCTGCTCACCGCGCGCGCTGAAGAGATTGACCGCGTCATTGGCTTTGAGATAGGGGCGGATGACTATGTGATAAAACCGTTCAGTATGCGCGAGCTAATGGCCAGGATAAAGACCCGCCTAAAAGTTCAACAACGTCTGCAGGCGAACCATCCTGTGAAAGGCGCCACTGAGCCAGCCGATGAGATCACACTGGGGAACCTGGTGATCGACCGCAAAAGGCACGAGATACGGAAAGAAGGGCATGCGCTGCAGCTGAAACCTAAGGAGATGGAACTGTTGAACTTCTTGGTGGAGAACCGGGGACGGGCGGTTTCGCGCGAGACCATACTGGAAAAGGTGTGGGGTTGGGATTATTACGGCGGCAGTCGGACCGTGGATGTGCACGTCCGCTGGCTGCGCAGCAAAATTGAAATTGATCCCTCCAAACCTGAACGTCTGGTGACTGTACCCGGGCTGGGGTACAGGTTCGAAGGTTAAGATGCAGCGGCGTTCGATCAAGTGGCGATTCATACTACCATTCGTTGCCCTGGTGCTGTTGATGGGAACAGCGCTTTCCATCTTTTTTAGCAACCGTTACACAAACTCATATTACAAAGACACCCGCGACACGCTGACCGCAGAGGCCAACCTGTTGGCTGGAGAAATCACTCAAAAGTCACCGGGTGAGCTATCGAGTTCATCCTTGCAGGCGCTGGCGGAACGTTTCGCGACCGACCTCAACAGCCGTGTTACCGTCATTCTGCCGGATGGCGTGGTGGTGGCGGAATCGGATTCCGACCCGGCGGTGCTGGAAAACCACCTTTTCCGGCCTGAGGTGCAGCAGGCGCTCAACCAGGGCAGCGGTTACAACGTGCGTTACAGCACAACGCAGAAGACACAGATGATCTATGTTGCCGTGCGCCAGGAGCGTGATGGCAGGCTGGAACACATTGTGCGCCTGTCCAAGCCGCTGGCGGTCGTTCAGACAAGGGTGAAGGAAATACGCTCGGTGATCGTTCTGGGAAGCATGGGGACAATTTTATTAACGATTCTATTTTCGTGGGTGGCGGCGCAGCGCACGCTTAAACCGCTGATTGACCTGACAAAGGCTGCCAGTCGAATCACGGCTGGGGATTACATTGATGTACCTGTGTTGCGGAGCGACAACGAGATAAACGACCTGACCAGGGCTTTCACGCGCATGTCACGACAGATCAGAACCCAACTGGACGACCTGATAGGTGAAAAGTCCAAATTGGAAAAGATCGTTGAGCGGTTAATGGATGGGATCATCATTATCACCAGGAGCGGGCAGATTGAATTGATGAACCGGGCAGCCGGGGAATTTTTCGGCGTGGATGCGAAGAAAGCACAGGGTAAGGATTTCATCGAAATGATTCAGAACTACCAGGTTGTGGAATTATGGCAGATGACGCTGAAGAGTGGATTAGACCAGGCAGCCGAAATTGACCCGAAGCAGACGTTAAAGTACCTTTCGGGAATGACCACATTTTTGGGGACGATTAAGGAAGGCACGGTGCTGCTCCTGCTGCAGGATCGCACCCAGCACAAGCGGTTGGAAGAAATGCGCCAGACCTTTGTGAGCAACGTATCACATGAACTGCGCACGCCTCTGACCACATTGAAGGCGCTTAACGAGACGCTACAGGATTGCGTTGAAACTGATCCAGCAGCAGCCAGGCGGTTCATCGGTCACATGGACGTGGAGATCGATAAGCTGACACAAATGGTGCTCGAACTGCTGGACCTTTCACGCATTGAATCAGGTCGCGCGGAAATGAAGAAAGCACCGACTAATGTCCTTGACCTGCTGCAGCCGCCGATGGCGCGCATGAAGCCTCAGGCGGACCGCGCAGGGATTGGACTTTCAATCGATTACCCCAAACAGCTACCCGGGCTAAACGTGGATGCGGAACAGCTCGAGCGGGTACTGATGAATCTGATCCACAACGCCATCAAGCACACACCTATAGGTGGTGTGATCACAGTCTCAGCAGAAGCTGCCGGTAATTACATGGTAATTAAGGTAAAAGATACGGGTGATGGCATATTACCGGAAGACCTGCCGCGAATTTTTGAGCGTTTTTACAAGACAGATCAAGCCAGGGCATCGGGGGGAACCGGGTTGGGGTTGGCCATTGCCAAGCATATTGTTGAAGCACACGGCGGGGTCATCAGCGCGGAGAGCAGTCCGGGCGCAGGCGCGACGTTTGTCATTTCGCTGCCGCTGGAATAAACCAAATTTCTTAACCCATTGTTAACATGCCGTTTATCACCCCTTAACTGCTGGGTGCTATTCTTCTCCTGGATAAAAAAATACAAGGAGAAGAAGAATGCTTAAGAAAAGCATCATCATTGTTTCTGCGTTGCTTGTTGTGGTTAGTATACTGGCGGCGTGCGCACCCGCGACCACCCCCACCGCTGCGCCGGTTGTAACTGAAACCCCTGCCGCAGAACCTACAGCAGTGGTAGAGCCTGCTACTGAAGCCCCCGTTGAAGTGGACGCAATGGCAATGTACGCGCCTGAAGCGGCCAGCGGCGCGATCGTTACCGCCGGCTCTTCGACCGTATTTCCGCTCTCCGAACGCATGAAGCAGCGTTTCGAGGAAGAGGGATTCACCGGTCAGATCACCATCGACAGTATCGGTTCAGGTGCTGGTTTTGAGCGTTTTTGCGTCAATGGTGAAATAGATGTATCCAATGCCTCTCGCGCCATCAAGGACAGTGAAGTTGAATCCTGCCAGGCGATCGGACGGGAGCCCATTGAATTTCGTGTAGGCACCGATGCCCTTGCTGTTGTAGTAAGCAAAGACAACACCTTCATTAGCGACGTCACAAGCGAGGAACTGGCGATCATTTTCTCAAGCGCTGAGAAATGGTCAGATGTGCGCACCGAATGGCCTGCTGAGGATATCTTGCGCTTCATTCCAGGCACAGACAGCGGCACATTCGACTATTTTGTCGAGGCAATCATGGGGCCTGCTTACCCGGGTGATGATGGCAAGGCCAGCGTCGAAAAAGGTGAATCTGCCATTCTGGCTGCTGCCAACCTGCAAATGTCGGAAGACGACAATGTACTGGTGCAGGGTGTGGAAGGATCACCCTACGCGATCGGGTTCTTCGGGTTTGCCTACTACCAGGAAAACGCAGATAAACTGACCGTGCTTTCGGTAGATGGCATTGCCCCGACCGCGGAGACAGCTGAAGATAACAGCTACCCGATTTCCCGCCCGCTGTTCATCTACTCAGACGCCAAGATCATGCAGGAAAAACCCCAGGTGGCAGCGTTCGTTTACTTCTACCTGGCGAATGTAAATAATGAAATTCTGGAAGTCGGTTACTTCCCGGCCTCAGTAGATTCCCTGCAATCCGCGATGGATGCCTGGAAAGCTGCGGTTGGACAGTAAGCATATCAGTAAACTCTCTTTCAACAACCTTCCCCTGGATGCACCTGGGGAAGGTTATGGCAAAAAAGGCATTATATGAAATATGCATCACGGTTTGAAAATGGCATATCCGGGTTTCCGGTACGAAGTATGACGCTTGAGAAAAAAAGGCGCTGGTCAGAAACATTGATCCAGGGGACGCTTTTTTTTGCCGGTTTCTTTTCAATCTTCACAACACTGGGGATCGTCTACATCCTGGGCAGAGAAGCCTGGTTGTTCTTCCGGCTTCCCGAGGTTAAGCTGCTTGATTTTCTGACAGGCACTTCGTGGCAGCCGCACATCAATCAATTCGGGATTCTACCGCTGGCTTCGGCCACGCTGCTGACCACCGCAATTGCGATGTTCATTGCCATTCCGCTCGGGCTCACGGTGGCCATCTATCTATCAGAATACGCCTCGCAGAAAACGCGGAAAACGGTCAAACCAGTGCTTGAACTGCTGGCAGGTATCCCGACAATCGTGTACGGTTATTTTGCGCTGACCTTCATCACACCCTTCCTCAGAAACATTTTCGGAAAGAACGTGGTGGACATCTACAACACGGGGTCCGCAGGGCTGGTGATGGGCATCCTGATCCTGCCGCTGATCGCATCCATTAGTGAAGACGCGTTAAGCGCGGTGCCGCGGTCACTGCGGGAAGCAGCCTACGGACTTGGCGCTACGAAATTTGAAGTGGTGACGAAAGTCGTTTTACCCGCGGCGCTATCCGGAATCAGCGCGGCGATCATCCTGGGCATCTCGCGGGCGATCGGTGAGACGATGATCGTGGCAGTCGCAGCAGGAGCGGGGCCGAATTTGACGTTTAACCCTTTCAAGGGCGCTGAAACGATGACAGGTCACATCGTGCGAATCTCCGGTGGTGATTTGAGCTACGACTCGCTGGACTATAACAGTATTTTCGCCATTGCGTTGGTGCTATTTCTGACCACGCTTGTGTTGAATATTATCAGTCAGCGCATCGTGCGCCGCTTCCGCGAGGTGTACGAGTGAATGACGATATTTTTTCCGAAGAAATGTTTTCCAATAATCTGCCGGGGCGGGCACGAGCCGGAAAAGCCTGGAAGATGTTTTTTTTGCTTTCCACGATTGTTGGCATTATCGCGTTAACGCTCCTGCTGGTGAATGTCATCGACAGCGTATTTGGTTACGTGATTGTCGACACAAAAATCGACCCGGCGACGCTCACTCTACACGGTGTGGTTCTAGATGAACAAAACAGCGAACAGCTCATTCAGACCTTGCGTCAATCTCTTTCACCAGGTGCTTTCAACAAGTTGAATAACGAGAAACTGCTCAGTGAGCGATCAAGGTCGGAACTGAATGCGTTAATCGAGGAAAGAGTATTACGCTACCAGATCCTCGAATCATGGTCGCTATTCAATTCACTTACCAAAAGAGCTGAGATTTGGGAGGAACTGAAGCAGGTTCAGATGGAGAAGCCGCGTGCGTATTTGAAGTTCATCTCTTGGCTTACCTCTGACCGCATCAGCCGACCGCAGACTAGCGAAGTGGTCACTGCGGGAATTCGCACAGCCATTCTGGGTTCACTCTGGACCATCCTGATCACGCTGTTGGTGGCGTTTCCAGTTGGTGTGGGTGCGGCCATCTACCTGGAGGAATACGCCGGTGATAACTGGGTCAACCGTGTAATACAAACCAATATCAATAACCTTGCGGGAGTGCCTTCAATCATTTACGGCATTCTAGGTCTCACAATTTTCGTGCGAGCGCTTGAACCGCTCACCAGCGGCTCCCTTTTCGGCTTTGTAGACCCGACCACGGCCAACGGCCGGACGGTACTTTCGGCCGGTTTGACGCTGGGGCTGCTGGTTTTACCCCTGATCATTATCAACGCGCAAGAAGCGATAAGGGCAGTCCCCCGTTCCTTGCGGTTCGCGGGTTACGGGTTGGGGGCTTCGAAATGGCAGATCACCTGGGCGCATGTTCTGCCCAACGCGCTACCGGGCATTCTAACAGGTACGATCCTGGCCATCTCGCGAGCCATCGGCGAGACTGCCCCTCTCATCGTGGTGGGAGCTTCAACAGCAATATCGTTTGATCCATCAACGCCTTTTTCCAAGTTCACCACGCTGCCCATACAGATCTATCAATGGACGGCGCGACCTCAAGAGGAATGGCGGCATCTCGCAGCAGGCGCGATCCTAATTTTGCTGGTATTATTACTGGGATTGAATGCGGCTGCGATACTCTTGCGCAACAGGTTGTCGCGTAAGTATTAGTCTCACTTCATGGAGCAGTGCATGTCAGTTTACGAAACCAAAATTGAAACTCACGACCTCGAGATCTACTATGGCAGTTTTAAAGCTGTCA
>CAYMGO010000084.1:0-7616 GCA_964390015.1 uncultured Anaerolinea sp.
AACGAACCGCTGAGCAGCCGGATGCCAAAGGAACAGCGCCGCTTTGCCACATTCTTGAGGATAACAACGAAATCACTGCCCCACACAGTGACCAGGCGCTGCAGGTCTTCCGGATCGATACCGAGCATACGGCTGAGTTCGATGAAGGAAGGGCTGCCCTCAACGCTGACCTCGTCCCAGGAGGGCGGGTTCCAGTCCTGCAGCAGCTGGTGCATCTTGTTCCATTCGATCTGGAAGGCGGTGAGGGTGGGGACGATGTCCTCAATATCCGAGCGGCTGGCAATAAACACCGCCAGCGTGCTTTTACCATCAAAGTAACTGCTGCGGCGCCGCGCACGGGCAGTAACCGGTTGCCAGCTCTCCACATCAGCATAACCGTGGCGGGCGAACAACTGTGCGCTTTGACCCAGCACGATGGAACGCGTTTCCGTGATGCAGGCAGGCAGGCGCAGGCTGGCGTAAATAAAGGCGGATGTGTCGGGACCGATCTTGCGAGCCTCCGGGTGCAGTAAAGAATTCATACCGGCGTGTACTTCCTCCAGCGTGCGGATCTGCACTTCGGTGGTGGCGCGCAGGAGTGAATAGATCGTTCTCAGGTAGAGGTCGATCTCATCGGTGGCACTTTTGGGGACGGTTCGTTCCATTTTCGCGTTCTCCTGGCTGTATTGTAGCACAGGCAATGCGGGGAATTTAAGGTTTGGCCCCTGGTAAAAAGAAGCCTAAGGCGTTCCGGCGTATAAACAATGAACCGAATTTATTATAATTGCCGAAGGGCGTCTGGCAGCTCGGATAGGTGTTGGATCACGGCATCTGGGGTGATTCTTTCGCGCAAACGGGCATTCTGCGGGTGGTCAGCGCGGGTGGTGATCCACACCGAGCGCAAGCCGGCGTTCTGCGCGCCGAGGATGTCAGCAGTCAGTGTATCTCCCACCATTACTGCGCCTTCAGCCGCCACCCCCAGGATGTTCAGCGCCCTGGTGTAAATGCGACTATCAGGTTTGCGGATCTTCTCCACGGCTGAGATGAGAATCACCTCGAAAAAGGTACGCAGGTCAAAACGGTCGATGAGCCGGTTGGCATTATCGGCGTTGGCGGCATTGCTGATGACCCCCAGCCGGCATCCTTCCCGCCGCAACCGGGTAAGCACATTGTTGGCATCAGGCGCCAACGTCCAGTGGGATTCGGTGATGTAGTACATATCGCTAAGCGCGCTGCGCGTGATCTCCTCAGGGGGTTCGGGGTGACCGAGGGAATTCAACACCCGGGTGAGGTACAACTCAACTGGTCTTTCAATGAGGTCCTCGTCACGCGCCTGGTAATAATCTGACAGGACCGCGTTGAAGCGCTCCACGAAGGCATTGGCATCCAACAGATAACCCGATCTTATGAGCGAACGTGCCAGGGCAAAGTAGGAATCGTTGATGAGGGCCTGGTAATCACCCTCGAAGTTGATCAGTGTGAAACCGAGGTCAAAGAAAACCGCCTGCGCAGGAGTGGAGGCGGGGGACATCTATATTCTCCCCTCAATGATACTCATAAGGTATTTCCTTCTAGCTGGTTTAACCCGCCCCGGACTCAGTAGTGACGGTCAGGGTGATATTCGTTCAATAAAGGTTCAGCCCGCAGGTAGCGTTTGAGGTTTTCGGCGAACATCACCCCCGCGCGCTCTTTGTACACGTGACTGAAACCCGATACGTGCGGGGTGATGATGAGCCGCGGCGCTTTCCAGAGCGGATGCTCAGGGGGGAGCGGTTCTGTACTGAATACATCCACCGCGGCGCCGGCGATGCGTTTTTCAGTCAGCGCGCGAACCAGCGCCTCCTCATCGACGATGCCACCGCGGGAAATGTGCACCAGGTAAGCACCGGGTTTCATGGCTTTGAATTCCTCTTCGCCAATGATGCCGCGTGTGCGCGGTGTTAGCGGCAGGGTAATCACCACGTAATCGCATTCCTTGAGCATCGATTTGAGGGCTTCAATCGGGTAGAGCCGGTCAAAGTGGTCCCCGTCCGGGTCGCCATGACCCTCAACGGTGTAGCCGGTATCTGCAGGGTTCATGGCGTCGCGCTTGACGGCGAGAACGGTTGCGTTAAACGGACGCAGCAGGCGTGCCACTTCACGGCCGATGCTGCCATAACCGATCAGTCCCACTGTTGAACCGTTCAGTTCCCGCGGTGAGAATTTTTCCCAGCGGTCCGCAGGCCATTCCGCTTTTTCCTGGTTCTTCATCAACGCGCGCATGTGGTGCCCCAGGGCCAGCATCATCATCAGTACATACTCGCCTTCCTGGATGGCCGATGCGCCGCTCATGGAGGTGCAGCGGAGCTCTTTGCGGGTGAGCAGGTCAGACCCCTGGATGAAGTCGATGCCCGCGTAGTGGAACTGGATCCACTTCAGGCTGGGGACCAGCTCAAGGTCTGGCAGCAGGATATCCGTGTACAGCACTTCTGATCGCTGCCAGACCTCGCGCGGGATCTCCTCGACTTTGTTGGCGGGGATGAAGGTGATCTTGATGCGCGGAGATAGACCGCGCAGTTGTTCCATTACCGCTTCGGGGAAGGGTACCGTGGTGAGAACTTCGATGTTCTGCGCGGAAGCCATAATTCCAGTTACGAGCCTTTCAGGTAGATGCCGCCGGGATCAAGTTCTTCACGCAGCAGCTTAAGTTCGGATTCCAGCGGGGGTTCGGTAATGCGCACCTTCTGCGCGGCGCGCACCTGCCAACCGGTGTTTTCTTTTACCTGGTCGTAGGTGCAGCCGGGGTGCAGGGCAGTGAGCACAAGTTCGCCGCTATCATCGGGCTCCATCAGACCCAGGTTGGTGACGATGACCAGCGGGCCGCCGCCCCTGGCACTGGTAGCTTCACGCTGTTCCCGGCCTCCGAGGAAGCCGGCTGATGTGATGAAGTCCACTTTCTCAGGGAAGCGGCGCTTCTGGTGTGGGGTCATAATGTAACAGCGGTTGGCCCAACCGGCAATCTCCTGCGAGCCGCCGGAGCCGGGCAGGCGCACCTTGGGTTGCTGATAATCTCCACCGATGACAGTGGCGTTAATATTACCGAAGCGGTCGATCTGCGCACCACCCAGGAAGCCAACATCAATGTTGCCGCGCTGCAGGTATTGTGAGAAGATATCGAACATGCCGCAAACCGAAGCAGCCCCGCTCACCAGTGTAGGGTCGCCGATCGAGAGCGGCAGGCGAGAGGGACGGGCGCCAATGACACCCGCTTCGTAGATCAATTGCAGGTTGGGGGCATGGGTGCGGCGTGCCAGGTTGCATGCCAGGTTAGGCAGCCCGACCCCCACAAAGACAACGTCGCCATCGCGCAGCAGGCGCGCAGCGTTGATGCACATTAATTCAGACGCAGTGTAAGCGAGTTCACTCATGCAATTACCACCTGATCCTAGTAATCCCCGTAGTTGACGGGTGCGGCGTAGCGGGGTTTCACGGCCAGGCGGGTATGCGTTTCCGCTCCCAGCTTCTGCCAGTAATCCGCAGAACCGCTGATGCCGTGAACCCATTCATCCAGCCAGGCGTTGACCGTGGAACGATCTTCGCTGATCTTATCCCAGTTGAGGTAAAAGACGTTATCGCGGTCGTAGTAACCCTGGGTGTAAGAGGGATGAGCGCAGTGCGGCACATGACACACAGCCTTAACGATCAACCCCGGGATGAGGGTGCGGTTGGGGTCGGAGCGGATAACCTCCTCCTCAACGATCTCCTCAGCGGTGATGATCACGCTGCGTGAAGCGAAGGCAGCTTCTTTTTGCTCTCCCAAAATACCCCATACCTGGGCGTTGCCGTGTTTATCGGCGCGCTGCACGTGGATGATGCCCACGTCGGGGTTGAGCGCTGGCACGGTGATCACGTCCCGCCCGGAGTAGGGGTCTTTGACGCGACGGATGTTGGGGTTGCTGCGCTCCAGGTCGGGTGCGGCGGTCTGGTTCATGGGCATAAAGGGCAGCCCCGCAGCGCCAGCCTGCAGGCGCGAGATCATGCCGAAGTGCGAATACTCCTCCCACTCCAACCGGCCGGCTTCAAGCTCTTCGCGCACAATGCGCAATGAGCCCACACCGGGGTTGCCGATGTAGGAGAAAATGAGTTTTTTCGCACAACCGGCTGCCACCATCTGGTCGTAGATCAGATCGGGGGTTGCCCGTGCCAGGGTAAGGTTTTTTCTGCCCTGGCGGATGATTTCATGACCGGCGGCAAAGGGGATGAGATGGGTGAACCCGGCGCAAAAGACGGTGTCACCATCATGGACGTTACTGGCAATTGCCTCGGTTAGCGAGCAGATCTTTGACATGTTGGTCTTCAGGCTTTGCGGACCAGGTTCTGGATCTGTTCGTGCATGTAGATCTGCAGGTAGTGCAGTCCGCCGGCGTTCTTGCCGCTGGAACCGGAGCCTTTCCAACCGCCGAAGGGCTGGAAGCCAGGCCACGCGCCGGTGGTGGAACCCATGGGGCGGTTGGCGTAGGTGACACCGGCTTCGATTTCATCGAAGAACCAGGCGGCTTCCTCTTCAGAGCCGTAGAAACCGGCTGTCAAGCCGTAATCGACATCGTTGGCGATCTTCATGGCGGTTTCCAGGTCATCGAACTTGCCGACGGTGGTAATGGGCACGAACATTTCGTGTTTCCACAGGCGGTGACTGTACGGCGCTTCAGCGATGGTCGGTGCGCAGAAGTAACCCCTGGCAAACTCACCATCTGTAAGCACCTTGCCGCCGGTCAGGATCTTACCACCTGATACCAGTTCGCCGACGAAGTCCTGGTAATCGCGGTAGCTGCCTTTGTTGACGACGGGACCGAGGTAATTGGCGCGTTCTGTCGGGTCACCAATGGTGAGCTTGCCAGTCAACTCCACCAGGCGGGCGACCAGCTGGTCGTAGACCGGGGTTTCGATGAGCACGCGCGAGTTGGCAGAGCACTTTTGTCCCTGCAGACCGAAGGCGGAGCGCACAATACCGATGGCGGCGGCTTCAAGATCAGCGTTTTTGGTAACGATGGCGGGGTTCTTGCCGCCCAGTTCAAGGATGGCGGGGCGCACATAGCGGCCCTGGGCAAAGTCGCGGAAGATCTTCATGCCGACGTCGTAAGAGCCAGTAAAGGTGATGCCGTCCACCTCGGGGCTCTCGATGAGCGCCTGCCCGAGCGTGGAGCCGGGACCGGTGACGTAGTTGAACACACCTTCGGGGATGCCGGCTTCCTGGAAGCACTCAGCGATCAGGCGCGCCGTCCAGGGGGTATCGGTGGCGGGTTTCATCACCAGGGTGTTGCCAGCGACCAGAGCGGCGCCCGAAGGCCCACCGGTGAGCGCGCCGGGGAAGTTGAACGGGCTGATGACCAGCCAGACACCGTAGGGCTTGAGGACGGAAGTGTTGCAGCTCTCGTAGCCGCTGAGCGGGTCGCGACCCATAGGGGCGATAAAACCATCATTGGCTTCCATACGGTCGCAGGAGTAACGGATCAGGTCGGCTGTTTCGGCCACATCACCCAGACCTTCCATGCGGTTCTTGCCCACTTCGAGCGAAAGAACAACACCCATCTCGAAGGTGCGCCGGTCCATGATGGCCGCTGCTTTACGCAGCAGGGCGACACGCTCCTGCCACGGGGTGTGAGCCCATCCCCGGGCAGCCTTGCGTGCAGCGGCGAGGGCGGCTTTGGCGTGTTCAGCGTTACCTTTCTGGAAGGTGCCCAGCAGTACATCCGTGTTGGCGGGGGAGCGGTTCTCGAACTTATCATTGGCGAACACGTCCTTGCCGTCGATGAACATCCCGTGATCCCTGCCGAGTTCTGATCTGATTTTGGCGAGCGCTTCGTCATAACGGGTGTGAAGTTCTTCGGGCGGGTTGAACATGGTGGCGTAAGTGAGCTTGAAGGATTGATCTGCAGCCATCTGGAAATTGCCTCCTGTTTGGGGTCAGTTATTGCCCGCGGGGTAACGCAGGGCGAGGTTAAGTATAGCAAATGTCAGGTAGGGCGTCAAAGATGTAGCACACTTAGATTAGAAACGCTAAACCAATCCCGAAAGGTTCAGTGCCAGGCTAGCCATATCCTCGGCGTTCCACATCCTGCCGGAACGGATGGGGTATTCTCCGCGCAATACTTCAACCCAGCGCCTCGGGATGGCAGCAGCACCGTAGAGAGCGCCAGCCAGCGCTCCGGCAACACTGCCGGTAGTATCGGCATCATTGCCCAGGTTGACAGCCTGCACAACGGCTTCTTCAAATGACCGCGTTGTCAGTACCGCCCACAAGGCACTTTCAAGCGTGTGGCGCACCCAGCCGGTGTTGGGCAGCGCTTCGCGCGTGCGCACAGGTGCCAGTTCAACCAACAGCCGCAATTCATCGCCAAGCTCAACAAGGTCCGCAGCGTACGCAATAGCCTCGCGCAGGACGGCGTCAGTATACAGGTCATCAGGCTGGTTCACCAGCAGCCGCAGCAGTGTGTTGAAGAACAGGCAGGCGTTCACGCAGTCAGGATGGGGGTGGGTAATGGTGGATTGCAGGCGCGCCGTGCGGAGTAATTGATCGGGATCGTTCCAGCAAGCCACGGAGACTGGCCAGCAGCGCATCAGTGAGCCATTGCTCGCGGATTCAGGGTGGCCTTTTTGAACAATTTCAGCCGCTTTCTGCCACGACGTGCCCGTGGCGATGAGACCCAGCACATGACTGGTATGTATGCCGATATCCGGCGGGCTGGCACGGTACCATTCGATAAAGCGCTGCACCAGGTCGGCACCCTCAAGGGGGAAGTGCGCCAGCAGGGATTGCGCCAATGCCAGTGCCATCTCGGTATCGTCAGTGAAGGTGCCTGCGGGCAGCGGACCGTCGATCATCTCTGTTTCGATGTCATGGATGTGGCGCGGCGGGAGGAACTCCAGCGGCATGCCGAGGGCATCTCCTACTGCGGCGCCGATGGCAATACCGGTCAATCGATCTCTTAACGCGTCCATAGCCAGATTATCGCAGAAATCCGGGAAAAACGGAAATAAAATTCTTGTTAACCGTGAGTTTGTACAAACAGGTAATAATTAATGTTTTTCATATAGAGATGTGTTATTCTTAATATTGTTATAAAAATTCAATAATAAATGAGAGAGGTTAACCTATGAATCCCAAAGTTTTTGAAGCCATGAACGATCAGATCAAACACGAGCTGTACTCTGCGTATTTCTACCTGTCGATGTCAACCTATTGTGAGGTTGAGAACCTGCCTGGTTTTGCCAAATGGCTGAAGGTACAGGCGGAGGAAGAGCAGGAGCACGCGATGAAGTTCTACGATTACCTGCTTGACCGCGGCGAGAAGGTCAGCCTGAAAGCCATCGAGCAACCACCTGCGGATTTTAAAGGTGTAAAGGATATCTTCGCGAAAGTGTACGAGCACGAACAGAAAGTTACTGCGCTTATCAACGGCATCTATGCCAAAGCAGTTGAAGCTAATGATGTGGCCAGCCAGATCTTTCTGCAGTGGTTCATTAATGAACAGGTCGAGGAAGAAAAGAATGCCTCAACCATCCTGGCGATGGTCGGGAAACTGGAAGGCAGCCTCGGCGGGTTATACCAACTCGATCACCAACTCGGCAAGCGCGACGCTGATTAAGTAGTAGAAATT
>CAYMGO010000085.1:0-7271 GCA_964390015.1 uncultured Anaerolinea sp.
AACCCAGAACCCAACAGCTGATCGCTACGCCCGGTGGCCGCAGATACCACCAGCTTCCATTCTCGTTGCGCCCTTCAATCACCGCGGTCTCGCCTTCCCTGAAGTTGCCGCTAAAGCCGTATAGCTCATTGGGTCCTTGCCGGCAGTTAAGGTTAACGCGAGCGCGGGCGGAAGGAAGCTGAACCTGCGGTTCGGGAGTGCCGGTAGCGGGTTCGACCGCGGGTTCATTGGTTTCGACGATCTGCGTATCCTCGATTAGCGGGGCAGACACATCCTCGCCCAGCGAGAACCACCAGGATAAGGGATCTTCGCAAACCACCTGCCATTCCTTCGTCTGCGGGTCGAGATACTCCATACGCACACGCCAGCGATAAGTTCCCGCCTGGTCAGTGATGATGGCAAAACTTGAGAGCGGCACGCCTGGCATACTGACCACCTGCCCGGCGATCTCTCCTGCCGGGTTGACAATCTCCACCTGCCAGCGCATTTCTCCGGGCAGGTCAGGCTTTTCCAGTAGATTCCATGAAAGCGCCGGCGGCTGCTCAAGCGGGTAAACCGCATCATTTGGCGGTAGCACCTTGTCCAAATCGATAAGATTCATGCACAACGGGGTGGGCTGACCTTCCTCCTCAACCCCTGCTGCTCTCTCTCCGACCGGCAGGCTGCCAAAACGCAGGAAAAGGATGCCGATGATCAAAGCGATCACACTGATGATACCCACGATACCAATGAATGTATCGCCCGCGGTTCCCGGCTTATGCCACACCCTGGGTATCGCGCTGATGCCAACCACTAACGTCAGGCCGATCAGAATGGGAATGATGGGAGAAGGAAGCGAGCAATCGATGCCCCGCCAGGTGAGCGAAAACTCGGACGTCTTGCTTTCAGTGTTGGTGGCAGTGGTGGTGATGGAATCACACCTGGTCACGCCATCGACCGGCATTACAAAAAAACCATCAGCGCCGGCAACGATCGAATCACGGTATGTTTTCCCTTCACCGTAACCCGATGGATCCAGGTCGGATGAGAACAAGTCAATCGCGCAGTTGGGGCAGCTGCGACCGATGAGCGCAGAACCATAAGTCAGGCTGATCAGCACCGGCGGCTGCATGCCTCCATTGGTACCAGTAGCATCAAACTGAATACCCTTACCGCCGCGGTTATAACCGATATTGTTCCAGCGGATATTGATGCGGTCAGTATCAAGCGACCGCTGCACGTGGATTCCTTTGCCACCATTATGTTTGATATCGTTGTAGATGATCGTTAGGCTCTCACCATTTTGGATAAAAACGCCGTCGCCGAGGTTGTAACTGATTTTGTTGCCCGCGGTATCGTTGCCGATCACCCCACCTGGCGCGTGACCCACATAAATTCCTGTGCCGTTGGGAACCCGCCCTTTGCCAATTTCATTTCCCGTAATGGCTACCGTGTTTTCCGTGCGGATGAGGATCCCGTTATTTGTATTGCCAGCGATCAGGTTTCTCGCCACTCCTTCACCGCCGATCTCAACAACACCCGAATAGTTTACAGAAATGCCCGTGCCATTGGGAACAGGCATAGATCCGCTGATATCGGTACCGATCTGATTATTTACAATTTGGATGCCATGGGCTCCACTTGTTAGAGAAATTCCATAAAGATCGTTACCTGAGATGAGATTGGGGTTCATTTCCGCGTGTCCGATGCGGATGGACTCGCTGGACGTGACCGAGATCCCAACCTGGTTGCCCAAATCCCTGGCACCCGCCTGGTCAGTCCCGATCGTATTTCCTGTTATCAGTGCGTTACTGGCGCGGATCACATTGATACCCGCTCGTCGATTTCCGCTGATCAGGTTGGCTGTCACCGCATTGGCTTCCCCTTCCACGGATATGCCGTTTCCATTTGCCAGCATGCCCTCAGGATCGATACCAACGATATTGTATTCAATGGTATTGTAATCACCTGTGGCTACCAGGCCTGAGTTGGAAAATCCAACAATGGTCAAATACCTGACAACGTTAGCGTCAGAATCCAGCCACAGACCAACGTAGGCGCCAGCACTACCATCTAATACGATCATCTCAGATGTAGAATGTGAACCTTCGATGATCGTGGAATCATCAGTGATCATGGGAAGGTCTTCTCTCAGCGATATGCGATGACGGCCTGAACCCATATCAAAATAAATTCGATCTCCCCCCGGGGTGGCGTTTGCCGCCTTTATGGCCTCGCGCAGAGAACAGTGCTCTGTTGTGCAGGCACCGTCATCCACGTCATTGGTTGTGTTCACCGGAAATTCATCTGCGTATACGGTTGATGAAACCAAGATTGCGCAGAGGAAAGCAATTGCGGTTGCAGCGAACCACTTGGTAACGGAAAGTTGAACTTTCATTGTCCACCTCCCTTTATCGATTTCACAGTCCTGCTGAACAGTTATCCCTGTTACCAGCTTGTGGTAATTTAACCTAGAGGTCCCTTTTTTCTTTGATGAATTTGATGAGTGTGCCGAGGGAGTTGGTAGCAGAAAATTAAAGTAGTGTCTACTACATATTAGCACCAAAAACGAGTTTCTCAACAGAAAATTACTCTTGACATTGAACATATGTTCGTGTATTATTATAGTACAAATGACCCATAAAAGGCTCAGGAGGTAAACGATGGCGCGCAGACAACCCGGTTTAAGCGAGAGACACCGCAAGATCATGGAATTTCTGACGAAGTTCCAGGACGCCCACGGCTATTCCCCGTCCATCCGGCAGATCGGGGACAGCATCAACGTCAAATCCACCTCACTGGTGGATTACTACCTGAAACAGCTGCATGAAATGGGATACATCGAGCGCGAAGACCGCATCTCGCGCAGCATCCGCGTACTGCAGCCGGTTCAGCCGGGGGTTTCGCTGCCCGCCAGGGTGAGCGAAGCCTTTCGCAGCGCTGGAAGCGCGCTGGCAGGAATGGTGAGCATCCCCATCGCCGGGCGCATCGTGGCCAGTGAGCCGATCCCCATGCCGGTTTCCGACCTCAACTACTACGACGCTGAATCCAGCGTGGATATCGCCCGCAGTCTGCTGCCCGCCAAGGACGTCAACGACCTGTTCGCGCTCGAGGTGAGCGGTGACTCGATGATCGATGCCATGATCAACGACGGCGACATCGTGGTGATGAAGAAAGCCGCCTCCGCCAATAACGGCGAAATGGTGGCAGTGTGGCTCGATGACAATAACGAAACCACGCTCAAGTACTTCTACAAGGAAGCCAACCGCATCCGCCTGCAGCCGGCCAACCCCAACATGGGGCCGATCTACGTGAAGAACCCTAAAAGCCTGCGCATCATGGGCAAGGTGGTGATGGTCATCCGCCAGGTGCATTCGGTAGCGGGGTGATCTGAAAACATAAAAAAACCTCCCGTGTGGGAGGTTTTTTTTAATCAGGATCAAGCAGCGATCAGGCGAGTTCGACAACGCCGCCAGCGGCTTCGATCTTGGCTTTAGCATCAGCAGCGGCTTCTTTGCCAACACCGGTGAGAACCTTCGATCCAGCAGTCTCGGCCATGACCTTGGCTTCCACCAGGCCCAGATTGGTGAGGGTGCGGATGACCTTGATGACTTCGATCTTCTTGGGACCGGGGTCCTTGAGGACGACATCAAACTCGGTCTTCTCTTCTTCGGGTTCAGCGGCGGCAGCGGAAGCGTTTCCGGCGACCATGGCTACAGGAGCGGCAGCGGAAACGCCCCACTTCTCTTCCAACATTTTTACCAGCTCGGCAGCTTCCAGAACGGTCAGTTTGCTCAACTGCTCAACAAGTTTTTCCATATCAGCCATTTCTATTTCTCCTTCAAATAATTTTTAAATTGATCATCGGGCAAACGTGCTGCCCGGGTTCTTAGCCGATCTATCAGGCAGCGACTGGCGCTTTCTCTGAATAGGCTTTAACGACAGCCGCCATGGAACGGGCGGGCTCAACCAACGTGCGGACCAGCTTGGTCGCGGGAGCGGAAATCACACCCAGCAGCGTGGCACGCATCACGGGCAGCGGCGGGAGATCAGCGAGCGCTTTGACCTGGACGCCTGTGATCACATCATTACCCAAAAAACCGCCTTTGATCTTGCGGGTTTCGCTTCCTTTGATGAAATCAGTAAACGTCTTTGCCAGCGCCGGGGGATCGTTGAAAGCAAATCCGACCAGTGATGTTCCTTCAAAGAATTCCGGAACATTTAATCCTTTATCCTGCAGCGCACGGGCGAAAAGCGTGTTTTTCACCAGGTGAACTTCACTTCCGGATTCGCGGGCTTTCGCACGCAGGGAATCCACTTCTTTCATCGTCAGGCCAACGTAATCCAGCACGAACATCGCCTGGCTTTCTCCCATCCATTTTGTGTATTGGGCGGTCATATCGCCCTTCTGCTTCTTTGTAAAGGCCAATGAAAACTACCTCCTTCCTTTCAATATAAAAATCAGTCTTTGTCCGGTTCTGCCGCACAAAGACTGATTCCAAATCCCCAAAAGGGGAGAGCGTACTGGATCATGTCTTCACCTCGGCAGGATATTGAGTCTTCGCAGACACCGGCTATCTTTGGTGAACGCTGGGGTACCCTCCAGCGGGGGTATTATACCACTATTTTTCCATTGCTATGTTCAACGCCTGCAGCGGGTCAACTTTGATGCCAGGACCCATGGTTGCAGCAACGGTTACTCTCTTCAGGTAAGAGCCCTTCGCGCCGGAGGGTTTCGCCTTCTTGATGGCTTCCATCAGGGCGGCGAAATTATCAAAAAGCTGCGCGGCCTCAAAAGAAGCCTTGCCGATGGGCACGTGGATATTAGCGGTCTTGTCGAGCCGGAACTCAACGCGACCCGCTTTGGATTCATTGATGACGCGCGGCAGGTCATCAGCAGCGCAGACGGTGCCCGCTTTGGGGTTCGGCATCAACGAGCGCGGGCCGAGAACGCGACCCAGGCGACCGACCTTGCCCATCATATCGGGGGTGGCAATGGCCACATCAAAATCTGTCCAGCCGGCGGCGATCTTGTTGATCATCTCGTCGGTGTCAGCCACGTAATCCGCACCGGCTTCCTGCGCCTTGGTCGCGGCGTCGCCCTGGGCAAAGACCAGCACGCGGACGGTTTTACCCAACCCGTGCGGCAGCACGCAAACATCGCGTACCTGCTGATCAGCCTGGCGCGGGTCAAGACCCATGCGCATGTGAACTTCAATTGTTGAATCAAACTTGGTGTAAGCTGTTTCTTTTGCCAGTGTTACTGCTGCAAGCGGCTCGTAGGTCTGTTCAGTATTGACCTTGGCGAGCGCTTCCAGGTATTTCTTACCGTGTTTCGCCATTTTTTCTCCTTCGTGGTACAAGCGGGTGTTCTAACACCCTCCCACAAATCTAGTTCTCTACGATGGTGATGCCCATGTTGCGGGCGGTGCCTTCGATCTGGCGCATGGCGCCTTCGACATCCAGCGCGTTCATGTCTTTCATTTTGATCTCGGCGATCTCGCGCAGCTGAGCGCGGGTGACCTTGCCAACCTTTTCACGGTTGGGGATCTTTGATCCGCTCGGTACCCCTGCCGCCTTTTTGAGCAGCTCGGAGGCCGGGGGCGATTTCAAAATGAAGGTGAATGAACCGTCAGTAAAAACGGTGATCTCTGCAGGGATGATCTCGCCCACGCGGTTCTGGGTGCGGGCGTTGTACTCCTTGCAGAAGGCCATGATATTGATGCCGTGCCCGGCGAGGGCAGGACCAATGGGGGGTGCAGGGTTGGCTTTACCAGCCTGGATCTGCAAACGAACAATTGCTTTTAATTTCTTTGCCACTTTTTTTCTCCTTGGTGGTTATAACGGGTGATATCTGGGACACCCTCCCACAAACAGGTCAGCGACCTGGTTATGCCTTTTCCACCTGTAAAAAGTCCAGTTCCACAGGGGTTTCACGACCAAAGAAGTTCACCATGACGCGAACCTTGGTCTTTTCCATATCGATTTCCGAGACGATGCCGCGGAAATCATTGAACGGGCCGTCCACGATGCGCACACGTTCACCAGTCTTGAAGGTGACCTTAACCAGCGGGGCTTCGGCTTCCATGCGGCGCAGGATCTGCTGCACCTCTTCGGGGCGCAACGGCGTAGGATCATTTCCCATTCCCACAAAACCAGTGACGCCCGGTGTGTTGCGCACCACGTACCACGATTCTTCGGTGAGGATCATGTTGACGAGCACGTAGCCGGGGAACACATGGCGCTCCACCGTGCGGCGTTTACCGTCCCGAACTTCGACTTCTTCCTGTGTAGGGATGACAACGTCGAAGATCCTGTCTTTCATCCCCATGGTCTCAATTCGCTGTTCCAGGTTGTAACGTACTTTATTCTCGTAACCCGAGTAGCAGTGCACCACGAACCAGGCGCGCTCCTGCGAACCATCCACCGGCAGATCGACCGGAATCTCTTCAGCCTGGATCTCGCTGGAGGGGGGAACCGCTTCAGTGGCGTCAGCCTGGGGCACGTCAAGACCACCCGAAGGGGTTAATTCTTCAGGCAGGTTTTCTTCCAGTTCGTCCCGGTTGATATCGTCCTGCGCGTCCATAAACACCAAACCTTAATGTGCCAGGGATTCGATTATCCCAGCACCAAGCCAACTAATTTAGTAAAGATAAAGTCCAAACCACCCAAAAGCGCTCCCATAATGATCATTACGAGCAGCACGATCTTGGTCAGGCGCCAGGCTTCTCGGGTGGTAGGCCAGGTAACCTTGCGCAGTTCGCCTATTGTTTCGCGCCACCAGCGCTTGATGCGGTTTTCTTTCCTGATCTTTACATTTTTATCCGCCACGACCAACTCCTTAATTTCAGGGTAAAACGCCGCCAACACGACGGCGATTACAGTACACTTTCTTGGCAGGCCAGGCAGGAATCGAACCCGCAACCTCCTGTTTTGGAGACAGGCACTCTGCCAGTTGAGCTACTGGCCTGTACTGGCAGAATGATTTATTTGCATCCTGCCAGGCTACAGTACTATTTGGTCTCGCGGTGCAGTGTATGTTTTTTACACTGCGGACAATATTTCTGGAGCTCCATGCGGGTCGGATCGTTGCGACGATTCTTCTCGGATGTATAGTTACGCTCTTTGCACTCATCGCACGCGAACGTGATTACCGGTCTTACATCTTTCTTTTTTGAAGCCATAGCTTATCACTGCAGCCGATCGTTCCGGCTGACGCTCCTTCTATTCCAATTAGGCAATGATTTGTGTGATTCTGCCGGCGCCAACCGTCAGACCACCTTCACGAATCG
>CAYMGO010000086.1:0-7107 GCA_964390015.1 uncultured Anaerolinea sp.
GTTCATGCCAACTTTGCCACCAACGCGGTGGTCGGGTTCGCCCGCCTGAACGGTGAAAGCGTAGGCATCGCAGCCAACCAGCCGGCTTCAATGGCCGGTGTTCTGGACATCAATTCCTCCGACAAGATCGCCCGCTTCGTGCGCTTCTGCGACGCATTCAATATCCCCGTGATCACTTTCGTTGACACCCCGGGATTCATGCCCGGCACTCACACCGAGCACAATGGGATCATCCGCCACGGTGCCAAGATCCTCTTCGCGTTCTCCGAAGCTTCCGTGCCAAAGATCTCGGTCGTAACCCGCAAGGCTTACGGTGGTGCATATATCGTTATGGGTAGCAAACACCTGCGCGCGGATATGTGTTTCGCCTGGCCCAATGCTGAGATCGCAGTGATGGGAGCCGGTGGAGCGGTGAACATTCTCCACGGTAGAGCACTGAAGGAAAAGACTCCCGAGGAAGCCAAGCAGCTTCGTGCTGAACTCGTGGCTGATTACGAGGAAAAATTCTCCAATCCTTACCGGGCCGCTGCCGCGGGCTTCATCGACGAAGTCATCGCCCCGAGTGAGACCAGACAACGTCTAATCGCAACCCTCGACATGCTGAGGAACAAACAGTCAACGTCTCCTGCCAAGAAACACGGGAACATCCCGCTGTAACAGAGAGGATTATGATAATGGAACCTTCTTTAGGTCTAGCATTAAAAGTGGCAGTCGTTGGCCTTGTGATCCTTCTGCTTGTCCTTACTTTATTAGCCGGGATCGTTTACCTGCTCACGGTAATTCTCAAGGACAAGAAAGAGGAAGAAACACCCGCCACTGCGGAACCTGTCGCAACCGCCGTTACTGCTGAAGAACCAAAATCAGACCTCACGCTTGCAGCCGCGGTGGCCGTGGCAATCGCCCGCGCGCAAGCGGAAGTTCAAAGCGTGGCACAAGAAATCACAGCCGGACCGGCAGACGCCTGGCGTCAGTTTGGCCTTCAACGCCGGCTTAACCAATCTTCTACGATCAGGAGAACGAAATGACACAGTATCGCATCACAATTAAAGATACCACCTACGATGTTGAAATCCTCGACGACCCCCGCCTGGATGAAGTACTGGTAAAGGTCAATGGCGAAGAGTTCACCGTCGCAACTGAAGAATTGAACAAACCGGCAGTCGCAGCCGCGGTTTCTCCTGCACCTGTGCGCAAGGCCACACCTGCCCCTGCTCCCGCAGCGGCTGCAGCTGTGGTTTCAGCCGGTCCCGGAACCATCAAATCACCGCTTCCCGGTGTTGTGAACTCGATCAAAGTTCACGCCGGTGATAAGGTAAAGGCAAACGATGAGCTTTGCGTCATCGAAGCCATGAAAGCCATGAATATCATCCGCGCTCCTCAAGACGGCACAGTTGCACGTATTCACGTGAACCCCGGCAGCCAGGTAGCACACGGCGCCCCGCTCATGGATATTGAGTAGGAGGAAAGGATACTATCATGGGTTTCGATATTTCAGGACTCCTCGGAGGTCTTCTCGATATCACCGGACCACAGTTGATCATGGTAGCGGTGGGGTTGCTCCTCATGGGCCTTGGCATCTTCAAGGACTATGAACCCACGCTGCTGATCCCCATCGGTTTCGGTTGTATCCTTGGGAACCTGCCAGTTGCTGCGAACATGGTCGGCGAACACGGATTGTTTGGTGTTCTCTACAAAGCCGGCATCAGCAATGAACTCTTCCCGCTGCTCATCTTCCTGGGCGTCGGCGCCATGCTTGACTTGCGCCCCCTGCTCAGCCAACCCATCATGTTCGTCATGGGTGCCTTTGCCCACCTGGGTATCTTCGCCACCCTCATCGTTTCCCTCCTGATGGGCTTCAACCTTGCTGAATCCACCGCTGTCGGCATGATCGGCGCCATCGATGGACCAACTGTTATTTATGTAAACAGCAAGCTTCAAGACCTGTTTGTAACGCCAGGCCTGGCTGCTGCGATCGCAGTGACCGCCTACTCCTATATGAGCCTGGTGCCTATCATCCAGCCGCCGTTGATGCGACTCTTCACCACCAAAGCCGAACGTGGAATCCGCATGGAATATACTCCGCGCCCGGTTTCTCGAGCCACCGTCATCGCCTTCCCCATCCTGATCACGGTCATCGCTGGTATTTTCCTGCCTGAAGCGGCTCCTTTGATCGCGACCCTGATGCTCGGCAACCTCCTTAAAGAATCTGAGGTTGTACCCGGACTGGTTGAGACATCCAAGAACGCCATCACCAACACCGCCACCATCTTCCTCGGCATCACCATCGGTTCAACCATGCAGGCAGCCCAGTTCCTCAATTTTGGCACACTGCGTGTCTTGATCCTGGGCCTGGTCGCTTTCGCGCTCAATACCATCGGTGGCTTGCTGTTCGGAAAACTGGTTTGCCTGATCTCCGGACGCAAGATGAACCCATTAATTGGAGCAGCCGCAATCAGCGCTTTCCCGATGAGCGGTCGCCTGGCACAAAAAGTTGCCCTTGAAGTTGATAATCAGAACTTCATCCTGATGCACGCTCTCGGCGCCAATGCTGCCGGTCAGGTAGCCTCGGTTCTCGCAGCCGGCATCCTTATGCAGATGATCTTCCCGATCCTTCTGCCTTAGTGAGACTATGACTCAACATTGGATGCACAAGCAAAATTGATGTAAAAAATCATGGCGGATGATGACAATTCGCCATGTTTTTTTTCAAAGTTACACGCAAGTAAATGTTAGAATAAACAATTGTACGGTTCGATCCTATCAATAAAATTTTATAAAAGGAGAAAAAATGAAACTGATCGATCTAACCATCCCCATCGGAATTGCTACACCACCCTGGCCAACCTACGAACCCTTACAGGTGAAATACTTCAAACGCCTGGCCCCCAACGGCGCCAACGGCCAATTATTGACCCACTCCAATCATGTTGGTACCCACCTCGACGGCGAAATCCATTTTTACACCCCCGGCCGCGATATCGCCCAGCTGCCCATGGATTACCTGGTGCATGATGCCGCCATCGTTGACCTCAGCGACGTCTGCGGAGACTATGATGTTTACTCCAGCAAGATGATCACCGACCGCGTGGAAGTTAAAGAAGGCGACATTCTCGTCATTCACACTGGTTACCATCACTTCGGCTGGGATCAGCCCACTGCTGATGAAGTCCGCTACATGACCAAGCACCCGGGCCCCGACCACGAATTTGTTGACTGGGCTAAGAAGATGAAACTGCGCTGGATCGCAGTGGACTGCGGTTCCGCCGACCACCCCATGAACACCATCATCCGCACATGGATGCCCCGACAGGCAAAACAGGCAGAATACGTGTTCAAGAAGAAATTCGGCAAGACCCTCGAAGAATTCTTCACCGATGACAAGTACCAGATGATGCACATCGACATGTTCCCCAGCGAAATCATTCATGCCGAGTGCTTCGGCGGTCAGATCGACCTGCTGCTCAACCGCCGTGTGCAGGTGGGCTTCTTCCCGTGGCGCTTTGTCGATGGCGAAGCTTCCATCGGGCGCGCTGTCGCTTTCGTCGATGACAAGGAATACGACGAACTCATGAAAAAGGCTGCCAAGATGCCGAAAACCAAATTCGGTGACGCCTACGATCCCAAGCATGTTGAGCGCCTGAACAAACTCAGCAAAGCCAATCTCTCATAGCCAATTCCAATTAGGAGACCAGAATGAAATTCGAACTTCCCGAAAAAGCAAGTCAAGAGACTCTGGAGATCGATGCCCGCGAGATCGAAGCCATGCTTCAGGGTCCTGCTATGGATCTGCCCAAGTGGCCGGGTGCTCAGGTCAAACTAAAGGACGGCCGTACGCTTTACATCCGCGAAGCACGCCGCGAAGAAGCTCCCAAGATGATGGAATACATGAAGCGCCTGATGGAAGTTGATCACGACTTCTATGATATCGTGGGCGCCCGTGTCTATTCCGAGATTCTCGGCTGGTACCGCCATCGCCTCAAAGACCCCTACACCCTGGTTGGACTGATCGATGGGGTATGGGCCGGCTTTGCCAATGGTCGTGTAATGAATGAAAAGGTCAACATCAGCCTCCACACCATGGCCCTGCTGCGCGGCGGCCGCATTGGCGCGGTGATGTATTACGCCAAGGCGTTCTACGCCTTTGAAATGATCGGCAACACCGAGTGGTGGGCGACCTACGAATCCTACAACGGCTGGCTGCGTTGGGGTCTTGGCATGGCACAACCCTCCTACCCCTGGCCGGAAGTGCAGCATGAGCTTGGCGGCGCGCGCGTTTACTACGTCACCAAGAAGTACTGGGATCAGCTGGTCAAGAAATACGTTCAGCAGATGGCTGGCGCTGACCTTGATTTTGATGTTCCCGATGCTGTGCGCCAGGCGAACGAAGAATTGATCGTTCCCGAAGAGATCCTGGTCTGACAGAACCGCAGTTATCACGAAAACAGGAGCCGTTTGGCTCCTGTTTTTTATTCGAGAAGAGAATCCAGCGCGTACGAAATACCCATCAGGGTATCGACCCCTGACGAATGACCAAATTCCAGCAACCGATGTGCCATTTCATCACCAAACTGGACCCCGGGATTGAAGAGGTGATCGATCAATTGCAGGAAGAGTTCTTCTGACCAGCCGCGCGCGGTGTACTCCAACCGGTTGGCAGAAATGGTGGTAGTTTTCTCAAAGGCCAGCCTGGTGAGATCATACCACCAGTCTTTCAGGAAGTCCGGTTCACTGCCGCCGCCCTGGACATAGCGAAATTGGAACAGGAAAAACCCGGCAAGGAAATCATCACCCGAAGGCGTCAGCCCACCCCCGGCACCCAGCAGTTTTTGGGCGGAGACCATGAATGTGTTTTTATCTTTTGCCTTGAACGACTGCAGCAGGTTGTTTGCCGCCTGGTGGAGGGCACGCGGGTTTTCAGCCAGGACTTCATCCAAAGGTCTCGCCAGGAAAAGGAATCCTTTTTCATCATCTATTTGCTGGATATACTTTATGAGTTGGGTTGCCCTTCCCCGCTGTTCCTCGAGCGAAAATTGCACAGGGGCTGGTCGCGGGGGCTGCCACACAAACGCACCGCTGGTGAACAGGCTGAATCCACGCGTGGGGAACTCGATACTGTCATCCGCGATGCTAAAGGCATCTCCCGGCTGCAGCACTGAGAACAGGTAGTCGACGCTTTCCAATGTCAGGTTGAACGGGCTGCGGTAATCCGCGCCCGTCAGAAACAGGATCCTGTCATCCGCGCGCAGGAACGCGCCTTTTGAGGTCACACCGGCCACCCTGCCGCTGCTGATGCCTCTAATGGACTCCTCCGCTGCTGCACCCACCACTGTAACCCTGATCCTTACCATCAATCAAGACCCTCTTCTCACTTTCATTTTTCCCAATCATACCGCAGTTTAAAAATTACACTCCCTTACGGGAGTGTATGGTGCCGAGACCCAGGATCGGACTGGGGACCCCACAATTTTCAGTCGTGTGCTCTACCAACTGAGCTATCTCGGCAGGTATTGCCAATTCTACCTGACGCCCCGCAGATTGTCAAGAAACGTGTTCCGAGCCACCCGCTGGCGCTGAAGTTCTACGCGCTTTAAGCCGTTTATAGCCGTCCCACAGCAGCCCGGTGAGAATGATGAGCGCCGACCCGGCGACGATGACGCGAATCATATCAAAGAAGCCGATGTAGTCCTGGATCACCTGGTAGCGGAACATGTACCACAGGAAGAACACAACGAAGAACACCAGCTCCACACCCACCCAACGCAGGAACCACGCCAGGTGCCCCTGACGGATGTGCTGCCAGCACCAGCCGATCAGCAGCGCGAACCACGGGATCAGCAACGCGCGGTAGCGCGGGTTATCCCACAGATCCCCGCCCGCGCGTATCGAAGATACCAGGATCCAGGCTGACAGCGTCAGCACAATGAACGCCAGCCCCCAGCGGTCTGAGCGAGGGAGGGCTTTCCACACGGCGAAGAAACCATAAAGGACAAATGGGAGGACAAACCACCAGCCGAGCGCGCGGATGATGGCAGTGGTACGCCAGAATGGCAGAGATGGATCAGTGAGCGCCCCGGGCAGGAACGGTTGGGTAACCCCATAGAACGTGATAAACGGGATGTGCCACTTTTCTCCCATGCGCTCCAATAGCACGGTCATGTTACCGGAACTGGCGCGCGTCATGAAAGAATCGTAGTAAATGGTGGGTTTCACCCACATCCACCCGGCGACCAGCGCTGCGACGCCTGCGAGAACCAGCAGCACCAATCCCGCCGTCCTGATGCGCGGCGTCGTCTGCTCAGAAAGCCAGTCGATAAAACCGAACATCAGCAGTAAACCCGCCAGGACCACGCCGAAGGGCAACGAGATGACCAGCGAAACCACCATCGGCAGGACGAAGTAAAGAACCTTCTGCCCGGTCTTCTCTCGCCAGGTGACCACAGCCCAAAAAGCAATGCAGAACAAGCCGATCAGGAATGGTTCGCGCATCTGCGCGCTGCCCAGCAGTACGCCCTCCGGGTAGAGCGCGTAGAACCAGGCGGCCACCAATGCCACTGGCGCTCCCCAACGGCGTTTGAGTGCGTCGTGTAAAAAGGCCAGCCCGGCGCTCATCGTCAGCGCTGCCAGTACGGTGGTAAACAACGGGCGCGGCTCGTCTACACTGAAGTAGCGGTAGAGCGATGCGGAGAGAAACTGCAGTCCGCCGTACTGGTCAATATTGTTATCTTCGGCAAATATTTGTGTAAGAGGCTCCTTACCCTTTGCCCATACAAGTGCCTGTTTATCCCGTATATACGCGTCGCTGTAGGAATAACCCTCGTTTTCAACGTCCTTATCAAAGCCAATTTGAGGCAACGCGACGTAAACAAAAAAGCCAAGGAAAAGACGGGTGAAGAAGGTTACCAACAAGAGCGCTGCCAGCAACCTACCACCCTGGAAGAAACGCCAGACCTTAAGCCCAAGAAACAGGCTCGCCCACAACAACAGCCAGGTGCCGTACCAGGCGTTGAAGAACGGCTTCGGTTGGAAGACCGCCATAACCAGGCTGATGACCAGCGAGGTCACAAATGAAAGAAGGATATCGCGTGTTGTAATGGAGAGTTTATTCAT